>JAISVU010000385.1 GCA_031271375.1 Clostridiales bacterium
GCCCTGTGGCGCTGGGGCGAGGAATATAAGGAAAAGGTAAACAACTAAGGCGGGGCAATCGTTATGCTCAGCCTTTTATTGTTGCGGTTATTTTTGTCGGCTTATGACAACTCTGTCTCGGCCCGCGCGCTTGGCTTCGTACATAGCCTCGTCCGCCGATTTGAAGGCGGCGTCCATTGCCTGGTCTGAAGCCGGAACGCCGGAAGAAACGCCAATGCTGACGGTGAAAGAAAAATCGGGCTGTTCGTCAAAGCGGGCTTTCCTCACTTCGTCGGTTATACGGTTGGCTACAAGTTCCGCAGCGGCATTGTCGGAGTTTGGGAGCAGCATCAGAAATTCCTCGCCCCCGTAACGGCAGCTCAAATCGCTTCCGCGCAGGCATTTGTCAATCAGCGCGGCCATCCGCGCCAGCACCGCGTCCCCGAAAGCGTGTCCGTATGTGTCGTTAATCTGCTTAAAATGGTCAATATCCAGAAAAAGCGCCGAAACGGAAACACCGTGGCGGCGGCTGTTCTTGAATACCATCGCCGCCGCGTCCAAAAACGCATGGCGGTTCGTCGCGCCGGTCAGACGGTCGGTAGTCGCCATGAGCAGCAGGGCAGCGTCCGCTCGGTTCTTTACAATCATTGTGTAGGACGGCAGGGCAATCATAACTTGCAACAGAAGCGATAGGAATGTAATCGACTGTATTATATTCGTCGTCAGTATTCCCATCGTCTGGTTATGCAGGCCGTACCATGCCCTGACCAGAAGCCCAATCAAAAAGACAGCGCAAAATATGGCGCTGGGTTTGACATAAGGGCCGGCGTCGCGTGAGAGGAACATACGAAAGACCGGCAGTGCCATAATGAGGAAAACGCCCAGCGAGGCCATTGTAATGCGTATCCCGCCGAGCGGAACCGCAAACTCAACCGCGTTGAAGATAATTATTGAGCCAATCATCACGGAGCGCAGAAACCTATCCGTGAATTTCGAGTTTACCCTTAGAAGTTTAAGTATGCCCTTCCCCTCGAAGTAAAATCCTATAAAGAGCATTGTGTTCCCGAAGTTTACGGACAAAATTGAGGGGAGTATACCCCTGCCCGACGCCACAAAATAATAGACCGCATGGCAAATCCGGGCTACAATAAAGAGCTTTGACAGCCTCTTTTCTTTTGCGAGGTCATCCCGGCTGTGGCATATAAATAAAAATAAAAGCGCGATGATATTTACCCAAAAGAGCGTGGGGAACAGCGAGTTCATGTCAATTAAAAATATCTTTTCCAAAAAGCGCCCTCCAGACCGTAACAGTAATATGGTTAATTGTTCTTTGTCTTTTTTATCTGCGGTTCCAGCCCCAGGACATAATCAGCTGATGCCTTAAAATACTCGCATAGCTTTATGAAATGACGCATAGGCAGCTCTGTATCCAGCCGCTCATATCTTGCGTACATAGTTTGGGATATGCCTAAATAATCGGCCATGTTCTGCTGCGTCCGCTCGTTGTCCTTACGCAGCTCCCTTAATATTTCCATGTAATGTTTCAACAGATATTCCCCCAATGCGGCTTAGTTATTATTCTAACATAAAAATAAAAAATTTCTTGATTATAGTATATAATTGTACTATAATTAGGGAAAGGAGAATCGGACATAGCCACCACAAAGCTAATCCGGGTACGCATCGGAAAAGGGCGAAGGTTGGCAAAGGCTATAATTACTGAAGGAGAGTCGCTTGCACTGTGCCAATAAAAACAGGAAAGTACGTTCACTTTAAAGGAAATGAATATGAAGTTATTAATACGGCTACCCACAGCGAAACGCAGGAAAATCTGGTCGTATACCGCGCTTTGTACGGCGACGGCAAGCTTTGGGCATGTCCGGCTTCAATGTGGAGTGAACTGGTTGAGCATGACGGCAAACTCGTAAAGCGATTTACTCATATTGACGAAATCACGGCAAAAGAATATCCGATTGAGCTTCAATTTCCTGAAGTTATCCACAAGCGCAGTGATTCTTCCGATAAAGTAAAAAACGGTGGAAAATCATCTGCTTGAAAAGAACGCAAGAAGAACATCTCCCCGACGCTAGATCTGCGCGGCGACGCAACGGATATCGCGCTGGAGAAGGTGGATTCTTATTTATCCGGTGCCTATTTCGCGGGGCTTTAGACTATAACGATCGTCCACGGAAAGGGAACCGGCGCGCTGCGTTTCGCCGTGCAGGCCTTTCTCAAGACGCATCCTCATATAAAATCCTTCCGTAACGGGAACTTTGGCGAGGGGGATTTGGGCGTGACGATTGCTGCGTTGAAATAAAGTGAGGGCAAGAATATGCGCATAAAAAGGGTTTTTTATTACTCGACGGCCTTTTCGGCTTTTGTGTTGTTGACTTTGGTCAGAGGCATGTTATTTTCTGATTTATTGCCGCATTCAATAGCACCGCGTATTGCCCTGATTATTGCCGCGTGGTGGATTGCGTTGGTTCCTGTTCTACTGCTGATGAGATGGGATAAAACGAAATTCTTCGAGTTGGGATTTACCGCGTCAAATCTATTTACGCAGATAGCGCTGGGTGTGTTTGCCGGCATTGTCCTTTCTGTACTTATGGCAGGTGTTTCTTACGCGTTGGGTATACCCGTACGCGGTTCGCTATCCTTGTCAAGGTTTTTGTCGGAGAGCCTGCTTAATTTAGTGACAGTTGGTTTGGTCGAGGAGACTGTTTTTCGCGGGTACATCTATAAAAAACTATTTGATTACAGTAATAAGCGGCTTTTTACCGTAATTGTTTCGTCTGTATTGTTTGGATTATTCCATTTTGTTAATATGCCTTACCAGGGAGTAATAATCACGCTAATTCAAGTGGGCACTACCACGGTTATTGGCCTTGTTTTCTGCCTGTTACGTGTGATTAAAAAGACCTTTAACATGATATCCCTCATTGTTCTACATAGTGTTTATAATGAGGCCTTGGTGTTTTTTACCGCGCTGTTTCATTGGTTATGAAACAAGTTATTAACAGAGAGGGGTCACTTATGCCAGTTAATGGGTATAGCCCGGAAGTACTACGCCGTGATGTTATCGCAATCCGTGAAGTCTGCGCGGAAAAGGATATAAGTCTGGCTATAGGCGCGCTAAAACGGTTGGCGTCCTTCCCCAATCCTGAGTTTTACAAGGTTCAGGCAATGAGGCGTACCACGTATAACATATCTCGTATAATCACCTGTTTTGCGAAAGCGAGAAATATGTATCGTTACCTCGCGGTTTGGAGAGTGATGTCCATGACCTTCTACAGAGCACAGGCGCAAATATTGCGCTTGTTGACGAAACCAACAGGGGCCGAGGTATTGATGTCACCTTTAAGGGCGAGCTGCGCGGGGAGCAATACGAAGCCGCCGCCGCGCTTCTTTCTCATGACAACGGCATTTTATCAGCGACTACGGCTTTCGGCAAAACTGTAATCGGAGCGTACTTAATAGCGCAGAAGAAAACAAATACGCTGATAATGGTACATCGCATGAACCTTTTGACACAATGGATTGACCGCTTGAATGATTTTCTTTCAATCAACGAGGAATCGATAACCGAGTTGACGCCTACGGGACGCGAAAGAGGAAAGCATATCATTGGACAGATAGGCGGCGGAAAAAACAACCCCAGCGGCATCATAGATGTAGCAGTTATGCAGTCCTTGGTGTCTGGCGAAGAGGTTAAGGAACTTGTGCGGGATTATGGCATGGTCGTCGTGGATGAATGTCATCATGTATCAGCCTTTAGCTTTGAACAGATTCTGAAAACCGTTAACGCAAAGCATGTGTACGGTTTAACAGCGACGCCGGTCCGGCGGGACGGTCACCATCCCATAATCTACATGCACTGCAGGAAGGTTGTATATAAGGTTGACGCCAAGAAACAGGCGGAGGAGCGGCCGTTTAATCACTTTATCATTCCGAGGTTTACAAGGTTTCAAAAGCCTGCGCATAGAGACTGCGAGTGGGGAATTAACGTAGTCGCACTGACAGGCGGATCAACGCAGAAGCAAAGCCGGGAACTCTTACAAAAAGTCGCCGATATTCCTGCTGACGAACCTTTCGCGCTCGTCGCCACAGGTAAGTATATAGGCGAGGGGTTCGATATGCCGCGTCTGGACACGCTTTTTCTGACAATGCCTGTATCATGGAAGGGAACAGTCCAGCAATACGCCGGGCGGTTACATCGCCTGTTTGAGGGCAAGGAAGAGGTGCAGGTTTACGATTACGTTGATGTCCATGTATCCATGTTGGAAAACATGTATCAAAAACGCTTGAAAAGCTACGCTTCCATTGGATACAAAGCTAAGGGAAACACACAGCCGATAGAAGAAGTGCATTGTATTTATGACAATCACAACTTCTTTCCGGTCTATTCGGTTGATATTATGACCGCAAAAAGCGAGGTCCTTATCGTTAGTCCATTTTTAACAAAGAGGCGTGTTTTGCACGCTTTAAACTATATGCTATCCGCAGCTGCAATGATAACAATTGTCACAAAGCCGCCGGATAATTATAACGATAAAGACAAGGCTAAGATTGAGGAATGTATAGAACTGCTTAACGCACATAAAAAATCACCGTGATAATCAAGGATCGTATCCATCAAAAGTATGCGATTATGGATCAGCGTACAGTTTGGTATGGGAGCATCAACTTGCTGAGTTACGGTTCATCCGAGGAAAGCATTATGCGTATTGAAAGCGTTGATATCGCAGGTGAGTTGCTGATGGGGATATAATAATGACATAGCATACTTAACGAGGGGTTGCTCAGTCGCCCGCCTATACTGGGGGCGTCGCTGCGGATATCCAGGATTTTTGAGGAAACGGTTTTATAAACATAATATAAATCACTCCCCTTCAAACCGCTGCCGCTCCCGTTAAACACGCTCCAGCGTATCTAATACATAATCGGTAAACTCTTTTGCCGACGCGCCGCTGGCAAACGTCGTGACCTTTATTTTCTTCTCGGTCAGCGTACAGATATCCAAAGCCCTTTCCAGCTTGTCTTTTTCAGCGTAAAAGCCGATATGTCCGAGCATCATGACGCAGGCGCGCAGCAGACTGCAAGGATTGGCATATTCGCCTCTGCCGTGTTCCATCAGATACGGGGCCGTTCCATGTATGGCTTCAAACATGGCGTAGCGGTTTCCAATGTTGGACGAAGAGGCGGAACCAAGCCCGCCCTGATGCTCGGCGGCTATATCGGTAATGATGTCCCCGTAGAGATTCGGAAGCACTATGACCTCGATGCCTTTATTGAACTCGGGATCCATCATTTTAGCCGCCATCGCGTCAACCAGCTTTTCCTGAACCTCAATGCCGGGATAATCCGGCGCGGCCTTCCTTACGGCTTTGATGAAATTGCCGTCGGTCAACTTAATGATATTGGCTTTTGTCACAACTGTAACATTCTGTTTTCCGTTTTTACGGGCGTACTCAAAGGCGGCCCGGGCCACGCGGCCGCTGCCGAATCCCGTTTCAACCTTAAAGTCTATCGCATAATCCTCGGTAACTTGGATGCCCTTGTCGCCCAAAATATACTCGCCCTCTATATTCTCGCGGAAGAAAACCCAGTCGATATTCTTCTCGGGGATTTTGACGGGCCGCACGGCGGCGAACAAGTCCAACCGCCTGCGCAGGAGGCTGTTCGCGCTTACCAGGTTGGGCCAGGGGTCGCCCGCCTTCGGCGTAACCATCGGGCCTTTAAGCAGCGCGTGGCATTCCTTTATTTCGGAGAACACATCCTCGGGGAGCGATTCATTTTTTGCCGAGCGGTTCTCAATCGTCATTCCCTCAATGAACTTGAGCCTTACTTTGCCGGTCTCAAGCTCCTTACTCATTAACGCGTTCAAAACCCTCACGGCTTGTTCCATGATAATAGGGCCGATCCCGTCGCCCGGTAGAATGCCTACTATAACATGGTCAAGCGCGGAAAAATCTATCGCTTCCGTGCTTCGCTTCATCTGCTCAACCCGCTCAAGCTCGGTCTTTATAAGCTCCGCGAAGCGCTCCGCCGCCGCCGCTGCCGCGTTCATTACATCCCCTCCATTAGCTTTATTAAAACGGCCTTTTGCGCGTGGAGCCGGTTTTCGGCCTCATCGAATATTACGTGGGCGTATTTGTCCATTACCTCGGCCGTGATTTCCTCGCTCCGGTGGGCAGGCAGGCAGTGCAGCACCAGCGCGTCGGGCTTTGCCAAAGCCAGGTTCTTTTCGTTTATCTGATATCCGGCGAAAGCCCTGCGCCTTGCGTCCGTTTCGCCTTCCTGGCCCATTGAGGCCCAAACGTCGGTAACAAGCACATCCGCTTCGGCGACGGCCTCCGGGATGTTCTGCGTAAGCAGGAACCTATCGCCAAAGCCTTTGGCGTATTCAAGCACATTGGCGTGGGGCTCATAGCCCTTAGGCGAAGCGCAGCTCACGTACATTCCAGCCCCCAGCGCCCCGGCGATAAGCGAGTTCGCCATGTTGTTCCCGTCCCCTATGTAGCAGAGCTTTATGTCTTTCAAGGTCTTCTTGTACTCGCGGATTGTCATAAGGTCGGCTAGAACCTGGCAGGGATGGGCGTAATCCGTCAGCCCGTTGATGACGGGTATGCCGTAAGCCGTGAGGTATTCCACGTCCTCATGGGCGTAGGTGCGTATCATAACGCCGTCAAGGTAGCGGGCAAGAACCCTTCCGGTATCGGAAATCGGCTCTCCCCTGCCTATCTGTAAATCGTTCGAGCTTAAAAACATGGCCTGCCCGCCCAGCTGGTACATACCCGCCTCAAAAGAAACCCTTGTCCGGGTCGAGCTCTTTTGAAATATCATGCCCAGCGTTTTACCGGCAAGGCGGGGATGCGGTATTCCGTGCTTTTTCTCATATTTAAGCTGGTCGGCTACGTTCAAGAGCTCGATAATCTCGTCGCAGGTCAGTTCCTGCATTGTCAGAAAATGCTTTGGATAATACTTCATTTTGATACCTCCTATACAAGCATCGTCCCGATGCCCTCGTCGGAGAACATCTCGATTAAAATTGAATGAAGAACGCGCCCGTCGATTATAAAGGTCTTCTTTACGCCTCTGCGGATTGCCTCAACACAGGCGTTTGCCTTATCAACCATGCCTCCGGTAATGACGCTCTGCTTTATTAAGAACGGCACGTCGCTGATGCTCAGTTCGGAGATAAGCGTGCTTTCGTCCGTTTCGTCCCTTAGGATACCCCGGACATTTGTCAGCGCAATCATATTCTCGGCCTTTAGCTCCCCGGCGATGCGAGCCGCCGCTTCGTCGGTGTTTATTACTTCGACGGTGCCGTTTTCATCGCTGCTCAAAGCGGCCACGATGGGTATGTATCCCAGGGAAAGCGCGTCGTTTATTGCTCCGGTATCCACATCGCACAGGGCTAACGCCTTGCCCCCCGCTTTGGTAACGGCCGCGGACAGCTCCAGCAGGGATTCCACGCTGCCGCACTCGCCGTGAACCATTACCACCTTCACGCCGGTAAGAAACAATAAAACCACATCGCTTACGACCCCCGCCACGGCTTCGGGGGAAGCGGACGCCCTGCCGCTGTAGTTTATGACAATAACCTTATCCCGGTAACGCTGGATATAAGGGAGAGCCTGGGTAAGGACTTCAATCCTTATGTCGTTCGGTATAACATTGTTCATACGCTTCCCTCCAAATTTGTAGTATTGTTTTCACGCGGGCGGGATGACCCCGCCCCTACACAATGCTTGCCTCAACGAAAGCCGCCTGGCGCAGCACATCCTCCGGGGAAGGCCCTCCGAGGCTTCTGCGGGACATAACGCAGGAGTCAAGGTTTATAACATCATAAATATCGTTTTCAAACAAGGCGCTGAATGACTTGTACCTGTCCAGGGGCAGGGTCTCCAGTATATGCCCCTCCTTGAGGCAGTATGCCACCAGCTCCCCCGTGATCTTGTACGCGTCCCTGAACGGTAGGCCCTTGCGGGTCAGATAGTCGGCGCAGTCCGTCGCGTTGATAAAGCCCTTCGCCGCGGCCGCCCTCATATTGCCCGTCAATACCTCCGCCGTTTCGAGCATGGGGGCGAAGGCCGCAAGGCAGGCCTTAACGGTGTCGAAGGCGTCAAACACGGCCTCCTTATCCTCCTGCATATCCTTGTTATAGGCCAGCGGCAGGGACTTTAACATCGTAAGCATACCCATCAGGCCGCCGAACACGCGCCCGGTCTTTCCCCTGCACAGCTCCGCTATATCGGGGTTTTTCTTCTGGGGCATGATGCTTGAGCCGGTGGAAAAGGCGTCGTCCAGCTCAAGGAACTTGAACTCCCACGAGCAAAACAAGATAATCTCCTCTGAAAAGCGCGAAAGATGCAGCATTATTATTGACAGCGCGGACAGCAGCTCAACGCAGTAATCCCTGTCCGAAACGCCGTCCATGCTGTTTTCGCATGGCTTATCGAAACCCAGCGCCGCCGCAGTGGCTTGCCTGTCCAGCATATAAGCGGTTCCGGCTAAAGCGCCGCTCCCGAGCGGGCATTCGTTCATGCGCCGCCCCGCGTCGTCAAGCCTTCCTAAGTCCCTGAGGAACATCTGGCAGTAGGCCATTAAATAATGCCCGAAGGTAACGGGCTG
>JAISVU010000056.1 GCA_031271375.1 Clostridiales bacterium
TCTATATCTACCCGCCCTGAATAATAATTCCCGGACAGCACCGTTTCGACGATATTGGCGTCTGATTTTGTGCCGACGATTCTTGTACCGTTTTCATCGAATACAGTTGTCGAAATCCTTTCATCACCTAAAACAATGGTGACTTCGCAACCCATCATTTGTTTAATCGAATCCACAAAAGTATCCGTATCCAGCCGGAACCCAACCGATACTATACCGATTACAGCGCCCTGTTCGTCCAGAATAGGCGCGCCTGCACGGATGCCCAGCCGTACCACAGTACCTTCCTCAATCACTGACAAGCTCTGCCCGTGCATTGCGGCTTGTACGGTTGCATGTGACGATATAGAATCCCCGAAGTTTTCCGGGTCGTGTGTTCTGGCAATTACCGTTCCCGCCGAATCGCTGATTGTGCAAAAATCAATACCGCTTCTATCCTGTAACGTTCTGGCGTTAGCCAGAAGCTCCGCCCGGTTCCCGCTCTCCACAGCGCCGATAATCGCCGGATTGCCGGCTACGATAAGGGAAACAGCCTGCGCGTCAGTCTTTAATAAGTCTAGGTTGTTAATCACGACATTGGTTGCCTCGTTTACGCTGTTAATTGTAGAAGCGTCAACAAAATTTGAGAACAGCACAATGTTAGTAACCATAATCGCTACTGCGACGGCAAGGATAATCACAATCGTTGGCGCAAGGATTTTCGATTTGATGCTCATGGCGGCATATCCTCCCTTGGAGTTGTTTTCATAGTATGCGTCCGCGATGTGATTCGGCGCGATTGTCAGGTCATTTTCAATTAAGGCATAAATCAGGGACAAGACCAAAAGGCTGCGAGCCCGTTCGGGATTCGCGGCCTTTTGGTCTTTGGTATTAGTATTTGCTATCTCCGTCGAGTTTCAAAGCCATGCCCGCCCCGGCTGGCGTGCTTTGCGTCTGTTTAGAGGGCTCTTTGTCAAAACTGCTGATTTTCGAGGATTCCTTTCGCTTGAATTGCGAGATCAAATTCTCCAGCACATTGGATTGCGTACTCATTTGTTCAGACGCGGCGGCGCTTTCCTCCGCTGTGGCGCTGTTCTGCTGCACCACTTGAGATACTTGGTTGATAGCCTCGCTTATCTGGCCGATTCCGGCAGACTGTTCATCCGATGATTTAGCGATTCCGGCGTTGAGCTCGCTGGAACGCATGATTCCCTGTACAATCCTGTCAAGCGATTCTGATGTCTCTGCGGAGATTTTCGCGCCCTGCTCGGATTTCTCTATCGAAGTTGCGATAAGCGCGCTGGTGTTCTTTGCGGCCTCCGCGCTCTTGGCCGCAAGGCTTCTAACCTCGTCAGCCACAACCGCGAAACCCTTGCCGTGCTGTCCTGCACGGGCTGCCTCCACCGCCGCATTGAGCGCAAGAATATTGGTCTGGAACGCGATGTCGTCAATGATTTTGATGACGTTCCCGATAGACTTGCTTGAATCGCTGATTTCCTGCACGGCCTTCATCATCTGTCCCATTTGCAGACTGCCTTGCTCCGCGTCCGCCTTGATGCTTTCCCCGAGGTCTTTGGCCTCGTTCGCTACTGCGGCATTACGTTTCGTTTGCTCAGATATTTCCTGCATGGATTCAGAAAGCTCATCCACAGTAGCCGCCTGTTCTGTAGCGCCTTGAGCCAGAGATTGCGCGCTCGCCGCGATTTGCACAGCGCCGGAGGAAACCTGCACGGTGGTCTTGTGGATGTCCTCAAACATTTTATTGAAGCTCTCCAGCAATTTATGTAGCGAATTTCCGATTGTGTCTTTCTCGGAAAGCGGGAGAAAATCGACCGTAAAATCCCCGCCAGTGATAGTTTCCAGCTCTTTGCTAACCTCAACGACGCGCCCGATAAAAGAATTTGCTCCCCTGATTAACTGGCCCAACTCATCTTTATTATCCGCATATTTTCGGATGAGCGCGGTATCCGATTCGGACGGCTCAAGATCGCCTCTGTGACCCGCCTTGTCCATAAACGCGGTAAGCGGCGCAAGGGGCTTGCTCACCATGTTGGCGATAAATACAGCGAAAAACACGCCCACGACGATTGCGATGACGACAAGCGCGGTATTTATGATGTTCACCAGATTTTCAATACCTGCGACTTGCTCGCTTTCGTCCGACGTAAGTATAGAATACCGAGACTGCATTTCCGTCAGTATGGATATGACCTCCTGCGCTCTCGGTAAAATGTTTTCGTTGAGGTCAAGCCTTGCGGATTCATAATCTCCCGCGTTTATAAATTCTACAACCTTCTGCGCCTCTGTGTGGATGAACTTATGCGGCTCCGCCAAGCTGTCCAGCAGCCGCAGGAGCTCCGGGTCGTCCATTTGCCGGGCTTCGGGGCTGTTTTGCCATTGTCCCAGCGCGCAGGTATTGGAATCGAGCGAGCCGGAAAAGTCGGCTCCGTTTAGAACGGCCTCTGTCAGAGCCTGCCGCCACACATAATGGGCGTTGAGGATGTCAGAGATGCTTGCGCCCTCTACTTGGATTATTTGCAGTTCGTGCGATATGTCGGATAGCATTTTTGTCGTGACAAACCCTGCGACACCGATTAGTACGCTCATCAGAACCACCGCCATGAAGCCCGCTAGAATTTTCGTGCGAATTTTCATAATCCATACTCCCTGCTTTTTTATGGTGATAGTCGCAAAGGAGGTTGTTCCGTGATGGTTCATCCGTAAAATCAGTGTCATGGGTTGAAATCAACCTTATACGGCTGTCATCTTTTGGCTTTCACGTAATGTTTAGCATCAACCGCTAAACAAGCATTATGCGCCGTAGATTTGCATCTCGAACCATGAACTCAGGCCGTAGCGTCAAGTAAACTCTCGCCAAACATATGTCGAACGTCTATCAAGATGGATACACCGCCAGTTCCTAGCTGGGCTATGCCGATGATATACGCGTTGCCTTCGCCTTGCGAGGTTTTTGGCTGAGGGGAAATCTGCTCAGGTTCAATCGTGGTCGTCTCTTTAATTGCGTCTACAATAAGGCCAATCTCGCGATCACCCACCAGTACGATGACCACGCAGGTACGCTCGGTAAATGGCTCCTCCACCTGCCCGAACCGCTCACGCATCGAAACCACGGGAATGACGTTTCCGCGCAGATTGATAAACCCCTTCATAAACATGGGCATCTCCGGCATAGCGTTAATATCCGGCAGTCCTATAATCTGGAGTACATAGCGGATTTCCACACCGTAGACGCCATCGCCTACATAGAAGTTAAGATACATGTTTTCCATTTCGTCTGAGATTTCTTCGCCTTGATGGATTGCCGGTTCTTCGCGCACATCAAAACCCCTTTTCTATCGTTTTGTAGAGACGAATTTCCTAGAAACTATGGTGCTGTTATTTGCAACACAGCTAAAACAGGCTCATTCTAACAACTAAAAAGGCAAATTGATGTAATGTTATTACCAAAAGGGTATTTATGGAATTAAACTAGTGTTTTTACACATCATAAAAGCAAACAGACATAGTAGCATAAAAATACCAAGCCGCAATAAGGGCTTGGTATAATTCTTATTGAGAGCCGCTCAATTCTCAAAGTATGGCTATAAACAGTTTCTGGCCGCTTACCTCAAACGCTGCCTCTGCCTTCGCCGATTACGGTTCTCATGGTGAAACCCGGCAAAAACCCGCCGCAATTCTTCGCTGCCGAAGAATTGGCTTTCGTTGTTCGCTGAATCGTGCCTATCGTTTACCGCAACCACACGGACGCCGTACTTGGGGAATATATCATCCGTTAAGCGCGTCATATCCTCAAAGTTACGGCTCAAACGGCACAAATCCTTAACGAGAACAGTCTTTACGCCGCCTGCCTTAACATCCGCAAGCAAACGCGCAAGGGCGGGGCGGCCGAGCGAAAGGCCGCTTTCCCCGTTGTCGGTGTAGACGCCGCCGACATCCATGTTATGCTGGTGGGCATAATCGGTCAATTTGCACTTTTGCGAATTAACCTCAGCTTGATTGGCACAAGCCACACGGATATACATTGCGACCCTGTATTTATCCGACATTTTCAAAACCTCCATCATCCGTATCGAAAAAATCCTTAGCTTTCCACTTTATCTCCAGCCGGTTATCGGGGAAAACTAGCACCTTATCAATGAACAAATCAACCAGCGCAAGGGTAAGCCCGTTTTCGGCTGACGCTTGGGCCGCGAGCTTTTGGCGCGTGGCGTCTTTGGCCTGCTCCGCCAGTTCAGA
>JAISVU010000104.1 GCA_031271375.1 Clostridiales bacterium
TAACCTCTGATAATCTGTTGACAAACATCTGAACATCGGATATACTCTGTTTTACCGAATCAGATGTATGCTACATGTTAAATAATATATCAGTAGTAACGCATTGTCAAGCGTTTTGCGAGAAGTGCCAGAAGATGCCAGAACAAACGTGAGCGTTATTGAACAGGGGGTATCAATGCTAATTCTTTCACGGCAGAATATTGAGGCGATTGGGGAGGCGGTTCTGGCGGATTGCGCGATGGCAAACGTCAAGAAGTTCAGTATTCCCCTTAATCTTGAATGGTTTGCCCGCAGGTATCTCAACCTGAATGTTGAGTATAGGAAGCTGTCCGATGACGGCACTATCTTAGGATTTACCGCGTACAGGGGCATGAACTTGAAATTACCGTCCGGCCTCGGCGAGACGGAGCTATCCGTTCCGAAAGATACCGTCTTCTTGGACGAGACGCTTAACAAGCCAAATAAAGCCCATTCGATGCGATTCACGCTTGCCCATGAGTGCGCTCATCATATACTTGCCCGGATAGAGGAAAAGCGGACAGGGTGCAGCTTCCGCAGGCGTTTTGACAAGGGTAGACAGTATACTTGCCGCGAACTGAGAACAGCCGGTGACTGGTGCGAATGGCAGGCAAACGCATTGGCGGCGGTACTGCTGATTCCGAAGTCGGCGCTTTCACCGTATTTGACACGCTGGGGCAGGCCGTTCAAGCTTACGTCTTTCGGAGGTTATTTTAATGCGCCCGACTATGAAATCATTAAAAAGCTGGTTGAGCGATTTAATGTCTCCGCAAGCGTGGTGAAGATAAGGCTCAAGGAGACAGGTAATCTGATTTTCAAGCTGGAATCAGAGTTTTGCGATCCTTTAGATATTATAGCCGGATAGGGGTGGAATATGAAGCTGGAATTAACGATAGAAGGCTTGCTATCTGAAGCAGTCCTTGAGAGAATACGCGGTCAAACCGTCAAACACGGATTGCCACATACTGTCCCTACAGTTGACAAAGAGCCTGAGTATTATTTCGCGGTAGACGGCTTTGTGCCTGAGCTCATGCGCGGCGTAGCTTATCGGAGGGCAAGGAACTTTGAAGCTCGCGGCAAAAAAGTCCTCAAATGCCCGTATTGCGGCAACACATTTGAATCCGTCGATAAAGAAACCAAGGTCGAGCTTCGCTGTTATGCGCGCGGTTCAGATGTGCCGCTGAAAGAATTTTCATGGTGCAGGGAATGTCACGGTAAAGTGGGGATTATCTACAGGAGCGCGTAATGGACGACAGCTTGCGATAACATAAACAACTGAATAATCGTATGGCTGTCGCCCGTAAGGGCGATGAACCCACACGGCACGGAATCTGGAAAAAGCACTTGGAAATGATGAGTGTCGCGCCAACGTCTGTGGTGTGGCGGATCAAGCCTCCGTATTGTACGCATACTTGATACAGGCGGGCAGGTATCTTTTCTATAGGCGCTTTAGCGCCCATACCGAGCCAGCATAACCGTCCCTGACGGTTACAATGTCTACGAGTCCGGCAAACGGCAACTTAGTGTTGCTGTTTTGCCGGGCTTATTTGTTTGCCCCGAACGCTGCCCCTACACAAGCTGCCGTTTGCAGGACATCCGAAAGGAGTTTCCATGCAAACGGCAGCTTTTTTGCGTTCCCGGCCTAAGTGCCGTTCCCCGCCCATCTCCAATCAGTTTTCGCGATCCTCAAAAAAGCTGATTGGAGTTTGAAAATGAATACTTGGAAAAAATACCGCAATTATCGGAAAATCAATAATCCTGACGGCAGTTTTACTTATGTCATTTTTGTGGATGGCGTTACCGTGGAGGTCAGTGCGGAGGTTTACAAAGCGTACTCCCGCTCGGCCCGCCAACTGGAGTACATGGAGCGCGATCTGAAACGCGACCGCGTTCTTCAGGACGCACATGGCAGGGCGGTTGTCGACGCGTATGGGCGTACCGTTGTTTTGCCGGAGCTTGAGGTTTCGCTGGACAGGCTCATGGATGAGGATTGGGACTTCCCAGCGGAAGACCAGCCGGAGGACATGGTACTGCTGCACGTTGAAACGATTTCGCTCCACCACTGCCTTAATCTGATAGACGCAACAGAAAAGACGTTAATACAGGCGCTTTTCTTCGAGCGCAAGACCGAGAGAGAGTATTCGGCAGAAACTGGCATATCACAGCAGACAATTCACGCCCGTAAGCGCGTAATACTCGCCAAGCTAAAAAAACTTCTCAAAAATCAAAAATAATTTTTGTCAAAACCAGTTTTCAGCGTGACCCCTTATGAGAGATTCATAAATCTCTCTCCTGCACCTTGAAATTTGAATATCGGAACAATAGGTACGATAACCGCCAAACCGTGCGCGACGACCGCCTGTAACGGGCGCGAGCGCCCCTAGTAGTCGTTAGAAAATGGAAAATAGGAAATAGTAGTACGTTCTACTAATTTCTATTTTCTAACAACTAACTACTATCCGGGCAGACCAAAGGCGCGGCGGTGATAATGGTACTCCCCCGTGGGAATCGGGGCCGGGCAGCGCCGAGTGCGTGTTCCGGGGAAGCGTCGCTCTTTCTGAAAAAGGTTGGGGTGAGCTTCCGTGGGCGGCTTTATGCCTCCGCCTGTTGTTTCCCCCGCGTCCGGGTAATGAGGTAAATAGGGCGCAAAGGACAGAAGCGTTTTTGACTTATCCGTCAAATCACGCTGACGGTTCTGATATTGCGGACACAGTTTCGATTGTGCCCGCACCACAGAGCCGTTAGGCCCAAAACTAATCCGAAAGGAACCGTTCCTATGACTGTAAATGTTCAACGCGAGATTTCCAGAACGATACCGAAAGACATTCCCGCGCGTTTCATCAGTGAGGAGACGCCGCTGCTCACCGCTTACGGCTGTGTCCTGCTGGAGCGCGACACAGGCAAGAGCTACGTCTACACAGCGCTCAATCTCAACACCGGCGCAAGCGAGGTGCTAAACCGCCGACCGTTCCCCCTGACGACCTCCGGCGTCGGGGCTATGGTAGAGAGGATTCGCACATCGAGCGTTGTGGGCGCTGGCAGCTTGGAAGCTGATAGGCCGTTCGGCGATAATATAGGCTTTGAAAGCTGCCGTAAAACCCTCGCCGCTGTGTTTAAGGAAATCCTGCCGAAATG
>JAISVU010000278.1 GCA_031271375.1 Clostridiales bacterium
CCGGAAGTTATATACGAACATACCGGGAGACGATTATATGACCGCCGGCTGGAACACCCTTTTCTGGGATTTTACAAAGCCGGTTCCCGAGAGCGTTCGCAAGATATCAGCGGAATGCGGCGACCGCGCGGCTGTTATGGCGGTAATGCGGGACTACCCCGAACTCCGCCTCTACCCGAACAGGGGCGAAGACTGGTATCAAATCACCCATGTATCGGTGTCCAAGTACAGCGGAATCGCGTACCTTACAGGAATAACCGGGATTGACACGAAAGACGTTATCGCCTTCGGCGACGATTTTAACGATATCGAAATGCTGGAAAACTGCGGCGCGGGCGTCGCGATGGAGAACGCGGATACTGCAGTAAAGCAGGCGGCGAGGTTTGTCTGCGGCTCCAATGAAGACGACGGTTTAGCCAGGTTTCTGGACGAGCATATTTTAGGAGAAAACTATGGCGAATAAGAAGAAAATTACCTTGGTGTTTGGGACGAGGCCCGAGGCGATAAAGATGTCGCCGCTGGTTCTTGCGTTAAAGACGCGGCCCGAATTCGAGACTTCCGTACTGGTGACGGCCCAGCACAGGGAGCTGCTGGATTCCGTGCTGGAAGCCTTCGGCGTCGCCCCCGACGTTGATTTGAATATAATGTCGCCGGGGCAATCGCTCACGGAAATCACATGCAAAGCCTTGACCGGCGTCGGTGAGGCTCTGCAGTCGCTGAAACCCGATTTAGTATTGGTTCACGGGGACACCGCCACAACTTTCGCGGCTTCCCTCGCCGCTTTTTACGCGGGCATAGCGGTGGGCCATGTGGAAGCGGGGCTTAGGACATTTAATAAACGCGAACCCTTCCCGGAAGAAATTTACCGCCTGCTGACCACCCGCCTTGCCGACCTGTATTTTCCGCCCACTGCTGAGGCGAAGGATAATCTGCTAAGGGAGAATATTCCTTCGGATAATATTTTTGTGACGGGTAATACCGAGATTGACGCGCTTTACACGCTGCTGGGGAATAAAAACTGGCCTGGCTTCAAAAACAGTGCCTTCAACCGCTTAGATAAAGAAAAAAAACTGGTCGTGATGACCGCTCACCGAAGAGAGAACCTGGGTAGCCCTATGGAGGGCATATGCCGCGTAATGAGCCAGATTATTGAGGAAAACGAAGGCGTTCAGCTTGTATGGCCCATGCACCCAAACCCCGATGTGCGGAGGACGGCCAGAGCCTTTTTAGGCGGCAGGGAGAGGGTTAATCTCACCGAAGCTGATGAAGTGGACGACATGTACCACCTATTGAATATATGCGATATGGTCGTTACGGATTCGGGCGCGATTCAAGAAATTTCCGCGTCTTTGCACAAGCCCTGCGTCGTGCTGCGCAACGTTACCGAACGGCCCGAGGGCGTGGCAACCGGAGCGCTTAAACTGGGCGGCAACACGGGAGAGAGCGTTTACGGCGCGGTAACTCAAGTTCTGCGGGACAGCGCAGTCTATTACAGCATGGCCAAAGCCCGCAACCCCTTTGGCGATGGCAAAGCCAGCGAGCGGATTGTCAGCGGGTTGCTGTATCATTTTGGATATTCGCAAAATAGGCCGGAGGATTTTAAACTAAATAATTAAAACTCCGTATATGTGTTTAATAAAATAAAAACAGGAGGTTACTGAAATGAAAGAAGAAATTGCGAAGATTCTAAAGATGGTTGAAGAAGGCAAGATAACCGCCGACGAGGCCGTAAAGCTGATGGAGGCCCTGCATGATTCATTCGCGTTCGATGACTACGTGAACAGCGATTTTAACGACAAGATGAGGCGCTTTGGCAAAGACGCCGAAACCTTCCTCAAGGGCGTCGGCGCGAAGATGAACGGCTTCGTAAAGGACATGGAGCCCAAGGTGCGCAACGTCACAAAGACTGTGGTCGCGAGAACCGCCGGTATTGTAGAGGAGCTGGGCAAGGCCCTTAACGATATCCTGGACAGCATGGGCAACGTCTGCGCGGGCCCTGAGTGCAAAGACGCCGGATGCTGCGAGGAAGAAGCCGGAGCGGAAGTTAAAGAAGAGGCCGCCGCGCCTGAACCCGAAGAGGAAAGCAGAGAGAATTAATTAAATAGGGACATGTGCACATAGTAAAGCCGCCGCAGACAGGCGGCTTTGTTATTGCCTTTTTTTGTCGAAAATGGTATACTACAGGAAAGTGTTATTAGCCACAAAGACATAAAGAACACAAAGAAAAGAGTTTTGATTATGGTTAATAAGATAATCAGCGGGGCAGTAGACGGCGTGGACGGGCGGATAGTTGTGGTGGAGGTGGACCTCAGCCCGGGCCTGCCGGGAACCGACATTGTGGGCCTGCCGGATTCCGCTGTTAAGGAGTCCAGGGAGCGCGTAAGAGCGGCCCTGCGGAATTCGGGCTTCCGCCTCCCGCCCAACAGGGTTACGATCAACCTGGCCCCGGCAAGCACAAAGAAAGAGGGGGCGTCTTTTGACCTGCCGATGGCGGTGGGGATTCTATGCGGGATTGAAGCAATACCGCCGGAGCGAACGAGGAATGTCTTCGTTGCGGGAGAGCTGTCCCTCGACGGGGTGATAAAGCCGGTGGAAGGCATACTCCCTATGGTTGACAACGCCTTTCGCAATAGGATAAGGCATTTCATATTCCCCTACGAAAACGGGAGGGAAGCCGCGCTGATTGAGGGCGCCAAGATAGCGGCGATCAAAACATTAAAAGACCTCGCGGACTTCTTTAAGTCCGGCGCGCCGCCGGTATACGAGGGCACCGGGCTTGAAGACGAGCGGGACGGTGCCGCCGATAATGTTATACTGGATTTCAGCGACGTGAAGGGGCAGGAACACGCTAAACGGGCTTTGGAGATCGCCGCCGCAGGCGCGCATAACGTGCTTATGACAGGGCCTCCCGGGTCCGGCAAGACAATGCTCGCGAAGCGCGTGCCGACGATACTGGGCGGAATGTCCTTTGAGGAAAGCATTGAGGTTACAAAGATATACAGCGTCGCCGGTATGCTGAAAAACAACGAGTCGCTGATAACGCGCCGCCCGTTCAGGTCCCCGCATCATACCATCTCTTACTCCGCGCTGACCGGCGGGGGTAAGTTCCCCAAACCAGGGGAGATAAGCCTTGCCCATAACGGCGTACTGTTCCTGGACGAATTCCCCGAGTTCCACAAGGACGCGAGGGAATCGCTGCGGCAGCCGATGGAGGACGGTTCCGTAACGATATCCAGGGCCAACGCGAAGGTCTCTTTCCCGTCCCGGTTTATGCTTATCTGCGCGATGAACCCCTGCCCCTGCGGATACTACGGCGACGGGGACAGGTGCCGCTGCTCATACAACGAGGTGCATAATTACCAGGACAGGATTTCGGGGCCGCTGCTGGACAGGATAGACGTCCATATAGAGGTGCCGCGGGTTGATTACGATAAGCTGCGTGTCGGCGGGCGGGGCGAAGGCGTCCAGGAGAGCTCCGGCAAGATAAAAGAGCGGGTCGCCGCCGCTCTTGAGATACAGAAAAACCGGTATAAGGGTTATGGCATAACCGCAAACTCGCGCCTTACGGAGCCGATGGTGGAGGAGTTCTGCCGCCTTAACGACGCCTGCGCAGAGATGATCAAACGCGCCTATGAGGTAATGGGCATGTCCGCAAGGGCGTACCATAAAACGTTAAAGGTAGCGAGGACGCTGGCTGATTTGGCCGCAAGCCCCGATATTGAGGAAAAGCACCTAGCCGAGGCGCTGCAGTACAGAAGGGTGGACAGGAGGCTTGTGTGACGGGCAAGGCCGCTGAAATGACTTACTGTGAAATATTTTGTTATTTTATGGGAAAATATATTGACACAATGTATTAAAGTATTATATACTGTGTCTGTCGGGAATGGAATATAATAGCGAATTAAGGAGGAACGTCAAATGAAGAAAACGGTTATTATTGCGGCGCTGATATGCGCGGTTCTATGCGGATGTGTAAGCGGTAAAACCCCATATACTAATTCCGGCGAAGAAAAAATAGAATCTTACCTGGAAGCCCTGTGTTCGGAAGAGTTCGCAGGAAGGCTGCCGGGAACCGCCGGGAATGATTTAACGATAGAATGGCTCTCTCAGCGGCTTGACGCCTGGGATATCGAGCCTTACGGCGGCGAAAGCTATTTGAACGGATACCTGGGAAGGGTTAATACATACGAACGCTTCGAATTTATACTGACGGACGCGGACGGCGTCAGCAGGAACCTTGTCCAGGGCAAGGATTTTTTTATTATGTACCGTGAGGGCAATTTCAATATAACGCTGGAAAAGGGATCAGACCGTTACGCCGCGGCGAAATCCGCCGAAGAGTACGGCGAAATTAGCAATAACAGCGGATCCGGTTTGGAAATAGTTTTCAATATAAGAAGGGCTTTTATAGGCACCGGCTCCTCATACTTTCCTAACATGACGGAGAATCCTGTTATAACGGTAGATGTGTCCGATGAGATAGGCGCTATTATTGAAAACGGTGATTTTGAGAAGCTGGAAATAATAAACGAAATAAAGGCCGAGGCCAGGGAATTATATTGACATGGTGGGCATTGAAGGCGAGGAATACGCCGCCGGAAACAGCGGAAGCCAGGCCCTAAGCCAGGCCTTTACGGCGTTCGCCGCGGGATACGGTATCGTATGCGACAATGAAAAATCCAGCCCCGGCGATAATATAAGTTTTTGAATAACGGAATTCCGGCATTCTATTTCAATAATAGCGTACGCGATGAGCATTATCATAGTGTCACGGATACGCCTTACCGGTTATCGACGTCTCAAATCGTTAAGCTGTCGGATATGATAGTTGATTTCTTGAAGACGCCCGGACACAGCGCTTTTGAGCCTGACGGTCAGAATAAGGAAGTTCGGAGCGTTTCAGTCCCAACCCCCACTCAAATGCCCGAGGCAATGTCGGAAGCGTTTAAAACAGTTTATGATACGCTTTTAGAAGAGGGAAAAGCCAGTTTCTACGAAGGGTTTTACAGCGCCTATCCCGACGAACCCCGGTATTACTATAGCCATGACGAATACCTTGAGGTTGACGGCGGTACTGAGGCTTTACGTTATATTGGCGGCTACGAGCTGAAAACGATCACAGTCATAAACGGCGGGCCTATGCAGCTTATATATATTAACGCGTCAACCCCCAACGGGCATAATTTAATAATCCGCACCGGCGCAAATATTGAAAACATAGCCCAATATAATACTATAACGGAGATACCTGATTTAGCCGGGTTTTCAACGCTGAATAATATTAGCTTGGGACATCTGTCAGGCTATTTATTGGCGGGGGAGGAGGCTTCGTTTGAAGTAATACCCGCTTACCTCATGTACTATCCGGGCAGCGCGCAGTTTTCCCTGTCTTATAGAGATACTTTGGAAGCGGGCGCTTTTGCGAAACTTGCCGGAACCGGCGTGTTTGACGAGTTCCTTGAGGGATGGGAGACGCATATAAATCAGGCCGAAACCGTCCAGTAGGACGGTTTCGGCCTGAGAGCTGTTAGAATCTATATCCCCAGCCGCTTCGCCAGCTGCGAGGCGTTCACCGAGTGGCTTATGGCCGTGTCGGTTGTTATCTCGCCCTGCTGGTAGAGGTTCAGTATCGACGTGTCCATGCTGATCATGCCTTCGCTGCGCGAGGTCTGGATTACGCCGTCTATCTGGTGAATCTTGGACTCGCGTATCAGATTGCGGATGGCGTTGTTGGGCCGCATTATCTCAAACGCCGGGATAAGGTTCCCCGATTTATTGGGCAGAAGCTGCTGGGAGACGACGGTCTGGAGCACCATAGAGAGCTGGACGCGTATCTGCTGCTGCTGGTCTGGCGGGAACACGTCGATTATCCTGTCCACCGTGTTCACAACGCCGAGGGTGTGCAGCGTGGATATGACAAGGTGCCCGGTTTCGGCGGCCGTCATCGCGGTGCGTATCGTCTCGTGGTCGCGCATCTCGCCCAGGAGGATAATATCCGGGGCCTGGCGCATACAGGCCCTAAGGGCTGTCAGATACGAGCCGGTGTCGGTGGACACCTCGCGCTGGCTGATCAGGCTTTTCATGTCCCGGTGGAGATACTCGATAGGGTCTTCCAGGGTTATGACATGGCTGTTGCGGGTCTTGTTTATCGCGTCGATTATGCAGGCCAGCGTCGTCGTCTTGCCGCTCCCGGCGGGGCCGGTGACAAGGGCCAGCCCGTGGCGTTCGGACGCGATAGACATAACGTCTTCCGTTATATGCAGTTCTTTATAATCCGGCAGCTGGAAGAGCACAACCCTGACCACGGCGGCCTTCGTGCCGCGCTGCCAGTAGGCGCTTATCCTGAAACGGGCAAGGCCCGGCACCGAAACGGGGAAATCGTCGTCGCCGGTTTCAAGGAACTTGTTTATCGGGCGGCGGGCCAGCTCGTAGAGCTCCGTGACCATAGCGTCGGCTTCGTCGGGTTTCACGGTCGTCTCGCTCTGTTTCGTTATTACGCCCTCAATCTTGAACGACACACAGCGCCCCGCGCCGATGAAGATGTCCGACGCGCCTGTGTCAACAGCCTTTTTTAGCCATTCAATCATTGCTGCCATACGTTGTGTCTCCTTATCCGGTATAGTTATTTATGTCCCGCATCTTCCACACCAGCACTTCGCAGTCCGATTCCGTTATCGCAGCTTCCACCAATAATTCTTTCTCATCCGTAACAGGCACGGCAAACGACACGACAGTCCGGCCTTCTTCGCTCCGGCTTGTCACTTCTACGTTCAAGACGCTGCCGTCCCTTAGCCCCGTTTTTATCAGCCGCGACACGACCCGTTCCGCCAGCGTGTCCGCCTCGTAATATCCTTTGGCCATGCGTTCCGCAGCCTGCGCGAGCGCCCTGTCGGACGTGGCTTGGGTAAGCGATATAACCGCGAACACCGTCAGGCACAACACCGTGAACACCAATATTATCGAAGCCGCCCCATGACCCATTACGCCTTTTTTCATCGTAACCACCTTATGTCAATCATCTCCTGGCCGCCACCTCGAACTCAACGATAACCCCGGCGGCGGCGCCGTCGCCTCGGCGTTCCACCGAGACATCGCAAAAAATCAGGCCGCTGTCGTCGCCTCTTCCCTGGGTTGGGGAGAGGCGCAGGATATAAAGGGCGTCAGGCTCGCCACTAACCCGCCAGTCGCCGTCATAATATACAACGGCGTCGCCGCCGTCTACCGCCCCGCCAAGCAGCTCCGCGGAAGCCGCGATATCGCCCGGCACAGCCTTGAAACACTCCGCCCCGCTCTCGGCGGCGAGGACAGCGTTGTTCATGTCGGCGCTGGTGTCGGCAATAATGAAGGATTCGGTGAATATCTTTACGCAGACCGCCGCGCAGACGGAGAAGACAGCGATAACGATAAGCTGCTCTATAAGAAAGAGGGCATGGCCCGAACCGCTTCCGGTTTTATGCGTGGTTTCCATTATTCGGCCGCTCCTTCTTC
Organism: Clostridiales bacterium; assembly: GCA_031271375.1. Classification (GTDB taxonomy): domain Bacteria; phylum Bacillota; class Clostridia; order Lachnospirales; family WRAX01; genus JAISVU01. The sequence goes on from JAISVU010000278.1 coordinate 7,489, forward strand.
AAGGGTGTCTGTATAGACGCCGCCTGCGGCGCGCGGGGTGATAAAAATACTGCCCGAGTGATCGGAGACGCGTATTGACCCGCTGTCAAGGGTTTCAAAGTCCAGGACCCCGTCGGCAAGCTCCAGTATCCGCTGTCCGTCGTCCAGGCTGTAATCCCAGTCCGCCCGGCCGAAAAGCTCACGCAGCCAGCCGTCATAATAGTAGATGTAGGTGTTTACTGCAGCCTCGTCAGCGGGGTCTCCAATGATAAGCGCGTCCGCCCCGTAAAACGCGCCGACGCGGACATATCCGCCTTCGTCGGCGTTCTTAACCTTTGACCATATATAGAAAAGGCTTGTGCGTTCGTCGTAACGCTCCTGGGATTTGTCCACCGCGGCACGGTACGCGCCGGCGCCGAACATCAGCGAAGACAGCGCGGCGGCGGCGAAAACGCAGAATACTATTAGAACAAATATTGTGTCAATCCTATTGTTACGCACGGGTTTTATCATTGCGGAACCCCAAATCCAAATGTTTTGCCAGCGCCGGAGCCGACTTGAAACACCGTCACGCTGGGCATGATACTAGAGGAGAAGAACGGCTCATAAGCCACTATATACTTATCCCTGTCGATACTTACGCCGTAACGCTCCTCTATGTACTCGACGGACGGGGGATAGCTCCCTTCAACGGCATAGCAGGTGACGATAGCACGGTCAAGGCTCTGCTTCAGCATACGCGCGCCTTCGGCCCTGCTGGATTCCTCGGCCTGGTTAAGGCCGTAAACGACAATAAAAACCACAAGCCCCGTGAATACTACGGGCGTAAGAAGCCCGCGCAAGACCTCCAGGGCCGACGGTTTGAAAACGCGCCTGTTCATTTATCCTAAGGCCGTCATAATGCCCATCAGCGGGAGCATTACCGACAGCAGTATTACGCCGATGATTACGGAGGTTGTTATTACCAGCGCGGGCTCAACCTTGCTTACTATACGGTCGATTTGATCCTGCACCGCCCGGCTTGAGCGATCCGCGATCTCGGCCATGGCGGTGTCCGTCATGCCGCTGCGGGTACCCAGGGCAAGCATACGGCTGTTCCGGACCGAGAATATGCCCGTCTGCTGCATTGCGTCGGCCATCGTTGCGCCGCCTCGGATAAGGTCAATGCACTCCTTGTGTTTCGTCTCTGCCGCCTTTGAATCGCCGCTGATGCTGTGGGCCAGATTAAGGGCCTTCTCCGTTTCAAGTCCGCTGGCTACCGACATCGCGAGAACCGAGGCGAAGCGGGAGGACGACAGCTCCCACATGATACCCTTGCCGCCGAACGTGTTCCTGAACCAGCGGCCAAGCCCGGTCCTTACGGAAGGGATGAGCCACGCGAGGAAAGCGACGGCCAATACAACGCCGACGATTATCGCGATAACCACGGAAGCGCCGCTTAACCACCGCCCGAATGTCATCAGCGCGTCGGCAAGAGGGGGCAGACGGCTTCCCAAGCGGGCAAAGACCTCGTTAAACATAGGCAGCACCTTCACTACCAACAGTACTACGACAGCCAGCATAAGAACCAGCAGAACCGCCGGGTACATTACGGCGTTCCGCAGGGTCTGTGTAAGGCGTTCCTGGCGTTCGTAATGGTTCGCGAGGCTCCGCAGGGTTTCGGGGACGCGGCCCGTCTCTTCACCCGCTTCCAGCATGGATACCATGTATTTAGGGAAGTATTTAGACTCGCGCAGCGCGAAAGACAAGGGTTTTCCCTTTTCCAAAGGCGGGGCTATGCTCTTCATAACAGCCGCCCCTTCTTTGTCCTTCTCGTCGTCTGCCAGCATATTAACGCCGTCCAGCGGAGCTATACCCGCCCCTGTCAGCATCATCATTTCCGTGCAGAATGTAGACAGAAACGCGTTCGACAGGGCTTTTTCTTTACCCAAGGCTTGTTCATCCTCTCAGATTAAAACCACAATCAATAATACTTTTGCGGCGCGTAGTTCGTTGCGACCATAGAGTAGGCCTCCCCTTCGTCCCCGCCGCTGGCGGCGAAGGTGGGATCCATCATCTTCCAGCCCGGATCGTCTATTGAGACTATATCGTTTATCCAGCCCACTTCCTCGGAATATACGCTGACCCAGGCATGGTAGGGGGCTTGCGTGGTGACGCCCTTTACCAGCTTGCATGGTATCCCCTGGCTGCGGCACATCGCGACAAGCACCGACGCCATGTCATAGCATATGCCCGTTTTGGCGGCCAGCACTTGGTCTAAATTTGGGCTGTAGGTCTGCAACGCCCCCGCCGCGATCAAATCGGCAAGATCATAATTATAGGTAAAATTGTCGGACACATAGTTATACAGCGCGGCGATCTTTTCAAGCCCTGTCGTTGATGCCGCTGTCAGAAGCGCTCCCCCCGCGACGGTATCCGGCGCGTAACGGTAGTCGATTTCTATGTTCGGGATGAGGAAGGGGCTTAACTCGTCCGCCAGCGTCACCGCGACCTCGGTTTGAAGTATCAGCAGGCTTTTACCGCTGCTGTCCAAAATTTCCACGAACTGAATCGTGTAGGTTCCGTCGCCGCCGACGAGAGGTAATATGGCGAAGTTTCCGTCCGCCTTCATTTGGGTGAATTGAGTTCTGCCGCCCGAGGGGTCTATCAGCACTATGCCCAGCATGTTTGCCGTAGTCCCTGCGTATTTGAGGGTTATATATCCGTCAGAAGCGTTGGAATAATCCAGGATACCGATGTTTTGCTCATACACCTCGGTGCCGGGGGCGCTGGGTTCGGGTACAGTATAAGTCCCGGGCATTTCCCCCGCTGTGGCGGCAAGTCTTTCGAAATTCAGCTTTGGGGCGTTATCGCCGTGAGGATCGATTGGTATTGACGCCGCCCTGGCAGGGCCTATGCCGTCCGCGGTCATTGATAAGGCAATGACAACGGCCGCCAGAACTTTAAAAAGACGCATTGCATATACCTCCCATCTAAGGTTTGTTATTGTGTGACAATTACCCCGTTTTCGATTACGGGCTCATCAATGTATTTTAACTGCGACCGGACGATGAGCCGGTCCGGGCGGTTGCCTCCGAAATAGATGTAGGGATCGCAGGTGACAAGGGTCAGCGTATAGTCCATACCCTCAACGTCGTCCAGAACCCACACATCTTCCTTATCAACGATGATAACTTCGAAGACCTCATACCAATAGGTGCGGTACCAATGATTAACCTCAATAAAGTCGCCGGCCTTCATCTGCTCAAGGTGCTTGAAGGGCGCCGCGTTGTTTGAGGACCTGTGCGCCGCGATAACCATATTGCCCTCTTCGTTGGGCAGCTCGCTCCCCTCAAGATGGCCGATTCCCAGTTTAAGCGCTTCTTTGCCCGTGCCTTTATAGATACACTCGGACAGGTTAAGGCGTGGGATCTTAATGACCGCGGTTATTTCAATAACCTCTTCCTCCTCGGCTTGAGGGGCTTCTTCGGGATCAAACATCTGGATCATGGCGTCGTCGGCGAAAACAGTTTCTTCCGGGATTTCTTCCGGCGCGGCTTCTTTCGGTTCCGCCGGTATTTGCATTACCCCCAGCGGTATTTCCTCCGGTATCAGCCAATAGTACCCATCTTTATCGGGGCTTAAATACAGCGGG
>JAISVU010000333.1 GCA_031271375.1 Clostridiales bacterium
GTGTTCTTTCGTTGTCTCTACGCTTGCAAAATATTCAGTGATTTTTGTCTTCTTTTCCATGTGCTTTATTTTACCACAGTTTTTTAATTTCGAAAATTGATTTCCGTGTGACGATAAAAAGCATTGACCGCAAAGCGCGGCGGCTTCGCGGTCAAATATTTGAATATGCCGTTAGTACCTATTCCGCGTAAGCCAGCGCGTTGGCAATGACCTCAAGGTTATCTGCCATAACGCCCAGATATGAGGTGCCGTCGGCGACGTTGGCGGAGGTGACGGACTGCAGGGCGTTGAGGACGAGGATATTCTGGTTCTTCGCGGCGGAGTTGGCGATGATCGTGCGGGCGATAGCCCAGTCGCCGGTCTCCGTAACCATGATGTTTGCGAGGTCAAGCTCGTTGGTCTTGGTTGTGAGGAAGGCTATCGTCTCGAAGCTGGCCTCCGTCTCGGCGGAGCAGCCGGGGAACGCCGCGAAACAGGATATGCCGTAATCGTCGGCAAGGTAGCGGAACGGGAAGCGGTCGGCGAAGAGAAGCGTTTTCTCCGGGGCGGCGGCCACGGCGGCCGCGTATTCGGCGTCCAGGGCTTGAAGCCGCTCTATGTATGCCGCGCAGTTGGCGGCGTATACGGCGGCGTTCTCCGGTATCATGGCAGACAGCGTGTCCGCGATCACGGCGCACAGGGTTTCGGCGTTCCGCAGCGACAGCCACACATGTTCGTCGTAAACGATTTCTTCGCCGTGAGTGTGGGCCTCATCAGTTTCGTGGCCGTCTTCATGTTCGTCCTCGTCGTGGTCTTCATGTTCGTCTTCGTCGTGGCCTGCTTCATCGTGGTCTTCATGCGCGCCTTCGTCGTGGTCTGCTTCATCGTGGTCTTCATGTTCGCCGTGGTCATGGTCCTCTTCTTCCTGCATCCCTTCTATTATCTCTTCGATTTTGGCGTCATCCCCGAGGGCGTCTAAAAGGTTTATTACCATCATGTCAGGGTTTATCGCTTCTTTTAGCGCGTCCTCAACCCACAGGTCAGATTCGCCGCCGACATAGATGAACAGGTCGCTTGCGGAGATTTTGGCAATGTCCTGTACCGAGGGCTGGTAACTGTGCAAATCCACCGCGCTGTCCAGGAGCAGAGTCAGGTCAAAATCGGACGCGGCGCCGCCTAAAATCTCGCGCACCCAGTCATATTGAGGGAAGATAGTGCAAACAATGCTGACCTTATCATTCGAAACCGGCGCGTTCGTTGTGCAGCCGGGCATAGTGAACATCACAAAAAGCGCGATTATAAGCGCGATAAGTTTCTTCATTTATGAACCTCCAGAATGTATTTTATGCGGCTAAACGGGTGTTGTTGCGGGCAGAATCAAATATTCATGCGGATTCCAAGCGAGACGGGAGTATAAGAGCGGTGCGAAAACCGCGAGAAGTTTAACGCCGCCGGTACGGCGAAGACGCCTAAAATGAGCGTAATAACCCCTCGGGGAGTGAAACCCCAGTGCTTGAGGAGATCGCAGGCGATTTGGATACGCTCGCAGACGGCGCAGCAGCCGCCCGCTCCGGCTCTGTCGTGCCTGTGGCTGGAGTGGTAAGATATGTAAAACGCGGGAATCGAACTTGAAAGAAGGAAGCACGACAAAAATATACACGCGGCGGTTTGTTTGCGAGTCACGCGGGTTTCCTCCTTCCCAGGAACTTTAGGGGGGTTGATTACAATAATAATTCTGTAATTATACGCTCTTACATCGGATATGTCAATAAAGTTACTGTAAAAATCATTACACACAGAGGCACGGAGACACGGAGATAAAGAGGCTTTGGAAGCTATCCCGCCGCGATCGTATCGGAATGGGTATCATTGCAACGCAGATAAATTTTCTCCCCATGTAGTAATTTTCACTAAAATGAGGTATAATTCCTTATATAACATTACACGCTATTCTAGGAGGTACAGAATGAAAAAGGATTTACGAAGGAAACTGCTATGCTGCGCGTTTATATCGGCTTTGATAATTCTGACAGCGTCGCTGGCAGCCTGCAAGCCCAAAAAAGCGACGCCAACCCCGTCGCCGGCGTCTCCAACGCCAACGGCAGCCGCCCCAACCATTACCCCAACTGTGCCGCCCACGGCGGAACCCACTGTATCGCCCAGCGCAAGCCCCACCGGAACCCCGGCGGCCTCCCCAACCGTAACGGCGGGGGGCGAAGCCGGAGCTTATGACACTGAGGCGGCGTATAACCTGGGTTACGCTTATTTCGAGAATTATCCCGAAGACCGCAACAGCGTGTCGGCGTCGGCGATGTTCGCCGCTATGGACGGCGGCGAGGACATCTATATCATGGATATAAGGCGTCCTGAGGATTACGCGGAGGGCCACGTCAAGGGCGCGGTCAACATGAACTTCTTTGACATGACGATACCGGAGAATATCTCAAAGATTCCCGACGACAAGCCCGTCCTGATCTACTGCTACACAGGGCAGTCCTCGTCGCAAGCCGCCGCGGTGTTGAGTATGGCCGGGAAACAGGCGAAGAACGTACAGTCAGGATATAACGGCGGCATTTTAACCACCGGGAACCATGAGGATTATACCGACAACGCCGCCCTGGACATCGGCGGGCCGGATTATCCGACAGACCCGCTTGCCGAAGCAGGCGTAACGGCGTATTTCGCGGACAAGCTACGGAAAGACGGAACTGTTTATGAAAACAACGACATCGCGCCTGAAACCGTGAAGGAAATCGTAGATAATAAGGACGACCGCTACCTGCTGCTCTCAGTGCGCCGCCCCGAGGATTTTGACAACGGGCATATCCCCGGCGCGGTAAACATCCCCTTTGGCGAGGGCATACAAAAAGAACTCGCGGGCCTTCCCAGAGACAAGATCATCATCGTATACTGCTACACGGGGCAGACATCGTCGCAGACCGTCGCCGTCCTTCGCGCTATGGGCTTCGAGGCCTACAGCATGACCGGCGGGATGGGCGATAAACAGGGCGGCGAGGGATGGCTTGGTGCGGGATATGAGGTTGTAAAGAACTAGATGATACTGATATTTATAGCTGTTCTGTGCACCTCAGCCTCCTCCGTCTTCATCCGCATGTCGAATATGCCGCCGCTGGTCATCGCGCTTTACCGCATGACGGCCTCGGCGGCCTTTCTCTCCGTTCCGCTGATATTCGGCAAGGAGAAGGGTTTTGGGGGCATTACCCGGCGCGATTTGATGCGCTGCGTCCTGTCGGGAACGGCGCTGGCCTTGCATTTCGCCACATGGATCGCCTCGGTCTCGATGACCTCGGTCGCGGCGTCCACGGTTCTTGTGTCATGCAGCCCGATCTTCGTCGCCGCCGCCGGTGTTATAACAACGCGCAAAATGCCCGGATGGAGGCTAATGGCCTGCCTCGCCGCGGCCATTCTGGGAACCGTGATGGTGGCCTGGGGAGGGCAGGGCGGCCAAAGCACGCTGCTTGGCAACGCCCTCGCGCTAGCCGGGGCCTTTTTCGTTTCGATATATCTGCTGATAGGCCAGGACGTGAGGAAACGCGTAAGTACTGCGGTGTACGCCTTCATCGTCTACGCGGCGGCCGCCGCTGCGCTGTTCGCGGGGTCGCTGATACTCTCGCAGACCTTATGGCCTTATCCGGCGAGGGAGTTTGGGCTTGTGGCCGCTATGGCAGTAGTGTGCTCGCTGGGCGGCCATACGTTGTATAACATGCTGCTTAAACGCCGGGGGGCTGTGCTTATCTCCCTTGCGAGCCTCTGCGAGCCCGTCTTCGCCAGCGCCCTGGCGTTTTTAATCCTGGGGGAGGCGCCAGGCATTGGGGCCGTGGCCGGAGGCGCGGTCGTTCTGGGGAGCTTGACGGTGTACATACTAGGGGCTAGGGGCTAGGGCCGAGATGTTTACAGTGAACAAGCATTGGGTACCGAGCGTTTCTCGGCAGCAAATCTCTGAATACAGCGGTCTTTTTAGGTAACATCCCGGCATTTCATTTTACAACTTGCCAATTTTCACTCCTTCAAGCCCGAGGCCGATATACCCTGTTCCAGGTACTGCTAGCCAAAGAGGAATATCAGCAGCGCCGGGGTCAGCATTATTACGGACGCCGCAATAGAATGGCCGATGTTCTCGGCTGAGGAGGCCGGAAGGTAAAGCGACAGCGGCCACAGCTCCTTATTTTTCAGGAATGTAAGGGGCGCTTCCAGGGCGTTCCAGTATTCTAAAAAACCCAGAACCACAGAAGAGAGTATGCCCGGCGCGCCTAGCGGCGCGCCAATACGCAGAAAGATGCCTAGGGCTGAGGCCCCGTCTATCGCGGCGGATTCCAGCATTGCCCCGCCTCTCTTCCCCAGGCCTTTTGCAAGACCGCGATAAGGGCGAACACGACGGCGGCCGTCATTACTGCAGTGGTGTACATCCTGTCCACATCCAACGTAAGAAACCAGTTGTTAAAGAGATGCTGGAGCATGTAGGCGCTGTCGTGGGGGTAGCTGCCGCTCATCAGATACGCCTCGCGGAACACCTTGGACGTGTTGAGCACCGAAAGCACCGTCACCGTGAATATCGTTTGAGTTAAGCAAGGCAATGTAACGCGGAGGAAGCGTTTCACCAGGCTCGCGCCATCTACCTGGGCTGCTTCGTACAATGCGGGGTTGATGCTCTTGATCTCCTCCGTGCCTCTGTGTCTCTGTGTGTAAAATCTTTAAGGTCAAAACTTTTCACACAGAGACACAGAGGTATGGAAATAAAAAGAAAGACAGCCGTGCCTTTCGCGTTTTTCGTAGTAATTATTGATTATACAATTATGTCATTTCTCTGAATCTTCCAATACATACATGAATCCGTAGTCCGCGAAGGCCAGCAAGACAGGCACGCAGCTGGCGGCGAGGCCGAGGCCGTTTCCTGTCCCCATAGAATAAGGCAATACGAACATAATCACAACAGCGGCGAACGTATATATGATCAGGGATGTAAACGACGTTATACGCGGTTTTACGATCATCGGCATCATAAGCAAAACGGACAGCAGTATCATAATGACGGAAGCCAGAGCTCGCGAAAGCAGATTTATATCCGTGGCGGACGTATTCGCGAGCCATATTCGGAGGCTTGCCGCCCATACGCTCAGGGTTTCGCCAAAGAAGCCCAAATTCGACCACGCTCCGGGTATGAGCCTTGCCGGCGGCGCGGGGAAGCCGCATATCACCCACGCGCAAGCGGCTGCAAGGACGAGCGCGGCAGCAGCGGGCAAGATTGTCTCGCTAGATAACCCTTTGCCGCTGTGCCGCCGCGCCAAACAGATTACCGATTTTATTAGCCTTATAAGAATGGCCAGGACCGCGCCCAGCGCGGGAATATAGGCGGTGAGACGCAGCAGATAGCCCATGACAGGCAGGTCAAGATAATCCGCTTCCGGGAACCCGGCCTTTCTTATATAGGCATACAGAAGGCTGAGGCCAGGAGCTCCGCGTTTCCAAATGCCTGCGTAACATCGCATCTGACCATGCCGTCGCCTCTCATGCCGTCCGATATCTCCGCTCGCGGCAGCGCGCGCGATAAAACTGCGTCGGGAATGCCGCCTCCGTCGATGCGCAGGAGGTTTTCATGCCGGACCAGCTCCGCGGGGCTTACCCCTTCGTTTTTGAAACGCGCGGGAAGAACGGCGGCCGGTACTACGGCGGCCCCTATTTCCGCCCCGGTGAAATAGCAGATAACAAACAGCGTGTATATAATAAGCGACGTCAGTTTCATGGGCTGGGTTCTCCCTTATAGGGTTATATCTCGGCTCCGGCTTCTGCTTTATCCCGTCTCCAGTCTAACCTTCTCGCCTTTGCCGACGGGCTTATTCGCTTGGACTATTACCCGGTCGTCCCGGGTGAGGGAGCCGGTGACGGCCATCCGTTCGCTGTTGCGCAGCTCAACCTTGACCGGTATACGCTCCGTCATGAATTCAACCCCTGTTACGGTCTTTTTTTCTATCAGCGTAAGCACATAGTCGCCGTCGGCGTTGCTGTGCAGAGCGCTTAGGGGCAGCCTGCTTTCCCATACCCCTTCCTCCGCGACGCTTTCCGCCGCCCCGTCCGCCGGGGAGCGCAGCTTTCCCCCAGCGATACCGCTTCCTCCAGCGCTGCGATAGACTTGATCAGCTCGTCACGCTCGGCTTTCCAGTTTATCAGGTCTATCGCTGACCGGCGCTTTTCCTTCGCCGCTTCGGTCGCGTCGGTAACGGATTTAATCTCAGCCGCTTCCAAATCCCTTTCAGCCTTATCGGCGGCGCGTTCCGCGTCGAGCAGCCGGGAGGCATAATCCCGTTCGTTATCCTCATATGCCTCCGTCGCCGCCTTAACATCGTCGCCCGCCGCCGCAACGGCCTTATCCAGGGCCAGCTGCGCCGATTCTATTGCCTGCTGGGCCGCCAGCAGCTGCTCGGCGGTGCTGGCCTTGTTGTCGTTAAAAGCGTCCCAGGCCTCGTCAACGCTTTTCTGGGCCTGACCCTTTGCCTTTTGCAAATCCAGCCCGGCCTGCTCTACGGCGCGTTCCGCCGCGAGAAGATGTTCGGCGCTGCCACTGCCGTCGTCCTCAAGACTGCGTTTAGCGTTGCGCACCGCGGCGTCGGCGGCGTCCAGCGCGGCCTGAGCCGCCGCCACATCCGGCTCAGCCGAGAAATCCTTCCGCGCCTGCTCCTTCTTCAGCCTATCCTTAGCCTCGGCCAGCGCGTCTTCGGCCTCCTTCAGCGTCTCCCTTCCCCTGTCGGTAATTCCCTGCTTAAACCCCACGCTATGCGTGGGAGAGCGGAAGTAGCAGTAGCGATGCAGATGATATAAAAGTCCTCCTCTGTTAAAATGGTAGAGGTTTCGCAGGCCACTACCAAAC
>JAISVU010000337.1 GCA_031271375.1 Clostridiales bacterium
CTGTCCGCTCCGCCGTCCCTGCCGCGGCTTTTACGATGTTCTAAAGTTTCCGCCGGGGTGCTGTTCAACAGAACAGGTATATCGACGCCCTCAAAGAAATCGCTGTTTCCGTGCGTCCATTCGATAATCAAGACCTTTACATTGCGGAAATCCACGGCATCATACCATAAATCAGCTTCGCCCCGGCCCATGCGCTTAAGGTATATCCTGTCCGCGCTGTTCTTGAACCGGGAAATAATCCCGCTCAACTCGGCGAAGTTGATTTCGTTCGGGGTTCCCAGATAACCCTTCAATCCGCCGCGTCCGGCTTTCTGATATGCCGCGAGCCAAGGATGTTCGCTTGCCATAGCGGGATTTGCGTCCTCCCCCGATTCTTGAAGCTGCATGAGGGTTTGGGAGCGTTCCTCGGAAATAAGCCCGTTTGTGATTAATCCCCTTATGCCGCCGTGCCTGAAGATCCGCAGCCTCTCGGCGTCGTTCTGCGCCGGGATCCTGTGAGGGTAATTATCCCCCGACAGGATATAATTGCCAATGCCGTCATAGTCCAGTTTATGCCCCAGCAGTGACGCGATCTCCGACTTCCCGACCCCGGAGCCGCCGCAGATTGACACAACGGCGCGGCCGCTGGGGCGTTCGCTAAGAACCGGGTTAAGCAAGCCGGTGAGCTTAGGGTATATCTTGTCTGCTTTTAAGACATGGCCTTCGTTTATCGCGATCTTATCCCCCGGCATATCGCCGCTGCGGAGGTTCTGGATACCAGCGGCGTTCATTGTGAATCACCGCACAGCCATTCCATTGAACGCGGTATAAACCGGTTCCAGAACTGCCAGTCGTGGACACCAGGTTCTTCCTCATAAGTGTGCTTGACGCCAAGCCTCTGAAGGGTTTCATGGAAGCCGCGGTTTTCGTTTATAAGAAAATCCTCGGAGCCGCAGCACATATAAATATTCGGCGTTTCTTCCGGCTTTATGGAAGCCGCCAGGGCCTTGGGGTCGTTATGCCCGCCTAAAAGGACGCTTAAATCGCCGAATGTGTGGCGGTAGTATGAGTAAGGCGCGACTTGATTGCCTTCGCCCTCTTTCAACTTAGATATGCCGTCGGTGATAAGGGCGGCGGAGTAACTGATGATATTGCCGAAAACGCCGGGGCTTGCCAAACCGCTGTGGATGGCGCCGAAGCCGCCCATTGATATCCCCGCCACCGTTACATCCTTCCTGTCTTTGGAGAGCGGAAAGAACTTGCCCGCGATTTCCGGCAGTTCCCCGCATATGTAATCCTCATACAGCGCGCCTCTCGCGGCGTCGTTCAGATAAAAGCTGTTCTCGCCGGAGGGCATGATAAACGCCGCCCCGTATTTCCCGGAAAGCTCCTGCAGCGGGGCGTTTTGGATAAAGGCGTTATTGTTCTCCGAATATCCGTGGAGCAGATATACCGGCTTGAATACATCAGGCAATGCGGGATAAATGCCGGGCGGTATGTCAGACGGGATTACGACCGTTATCTGCGTCTTTCTCCCGAGGGTTTTGGCAAAATAATCAATTTGGAATAAGGCCATGCCGATTCTCCTTTACAGATAAATATACGGGTCTTTAGCGTCGACAAAGGTTACCGGGGCTTGAGCCAGCTCCCGCAGCCATCCTGCCATATGCTTCATTCCCCATTCCTCGCTGCGCTCGTGGCCCGCTATAATCAGCGCCCTCCTATGGCCGAGCTGGGCGGCGTCGTTGACATATGCCGGAAGCGTCCATTCGTACACATCGCCGCAAACCATTACGTGAATGCCGTGAATCCCCATCGCCCTCGCGGGCATTTTTTCGTCGCCCAGGCCAAGCGAACCGCCTCCTGCCAAAATGCCCACCCGCGAACAGGCCATGTCCGGGCTGCCGACAATCCTTGTCTTAACCAAACCTAACTTGGCCTTTAGCTCTTCGGCCAATCCCCGCACTGTCGTTTCGGGTATATCGTAATAATGCCCGAAATCCGCGGCGAAGTCAATGGGTTTGTCAGTTTTCTCAACGCCGGGGCGGGCATACTGTCCCCAGTCAAGTTCCTTATCAAGTCCTTCGTAAATTTCGTCGGGCTTCCGCATGTGCATATGGTCGTGGTAACGCCAAATAGCGATACCGGTATCTTCAATGAGCCGCTTCTTTTCCGTGTATACAGGATCATCCGTTAGCCAGTCCGTGTCGTCAGCGCCGCAGAACCATGTCGGCTCATGCGTGATAATCATGTTAGCCCCCAGTTTATGGGCCTGCCGTATTACGTCGACCGTAGCCATGAAGCTGGTGACAATACCCTTTACTTCCATAGTAGGGTTCCCGCAAATAAGCACATCGCATGTGCGTTCCAATTTAAACGGGATGTCCGCCCGTTTAATAATCGCGTCGATAACCTGCTGAACCGTCATATTTCCTCCGTCAACCCTTGACCGCGCCTACAATAACGCCGCGCACAAGGTATTTTTGTAAAAATGGATAGATAATTACAATCGGAAGTATCCCGATAACGGCCATAGACATGCGGATGCCGTTGCTTGGGAGCTGCATGACAAGGCTGCCCGTTACATTCGCGTTTGCCGAAGACGTGAGAAATTGTATGTTGTTCATCATGCGTATCAGCAAATTTTGAATGCCGTAGAATTGCGGCCTGTCAATGTAATAAAAGGCGTTTACCCAATCGTTCCAATACGCCAGCCCTGAGAAAAGCCCGACCGTCACCATAACCGGGACGCTTAGAGGAAGGACGGTTTTGAAGTATATCCGCAGTTCCCCGGCCCCGTCAATCCGCGCCGCCTCAATTAAAGCGGGCGGTATGTTGGTTTTATAGTAGTTGCGTACCAGCAGCACGTTTATGGCGCTCATCAGATAGTTAGGCACAATCAACGCCAGATATGAGTTGTTTATCCCGAAAAAGCGCGCGTAGAGCATGTACTGCGGCACTATTCCGCCCGAAAAAAGCATTGTGAAAAACACGAAGAAAGCCAGCTGATTGCGCCAGCGGAATTTCTCGTTAGCCATCGTGTATGCCAGCATGCTTGTTATTATCAGATTAACCGTTGTTCCTGCTGCTGTAACGCCTATAGACACAAGGTACGACCTGACGATAATCTTAGCCTGCCCAGCCATGTACGAATAGGCGTAGATGCTCCATTCCTTCGGCCATAGGCTGTAACCGTTTTTCAGCAGGGAGGATTCGCTTGTCAGCGAGGCCATAACAATCAAGATAAACGGCAGGAACGCCAGAAGCGCGACAACCGCTAATCCGGCAACGGCGAATATCCGAAAGGCTTTTTCCCCGCGAGACATTAATTTACTCATCATATCTCCCCTAAAACAGTGAATTTTCGGGATTTACGCGCCTTACGGCATAGTTAGCCGTTATTACTAACACGAATCCTACTACCGATTGAAACAGGCCCGCCGCCGACGACATTCCAACATTCCCGTACTGCATCAAACCTCTGTAAACATAGGTGTCGATGGTCTGAGTTACGTTGAAGAGAGCGCCGGAGTTCATTGGAACCTGAGAGAACAACCCGAAATCCGAAGCGAATATCCTCCCGATGGACATTAATAGCATTATAATGACCGTGGGCTTTATCATCGGAAGCGTGATATGGAATATCTGACGGAGTTTCCCGGCTCCGTCAATCCTCGCCGACTCGTATATGCCCGTGTCTATTCCGGCGATAGAGGCAATATAGACTATGGACGAATATCCAGCCGTTTTCCACAGCTGCGTAATAGTCAGAATAAACGGCCAATACTTTGACTCGGTATACCAGTTTACAGGCTCGAGCCCGAGCGCAGGCAGCACCGAGGTGTTGATAAGTCCTGTCTCCGGCGTAAGAAGGGCGTAAACGAGGTACGCGACGATAACCATAGACACCAGGTTTGGAAGCAGTAACCCCGCCTGAAAGAAACGCGCCGCGAACATCTTCGAGACCTCGGCCATCAGCACGGCTATGAACACGGCGCATACAGTCCCTAGAACGATAAACGCGAGGTTATACAGAACCGTGTTGCGTATCATTATAAAAGCATCGCTGGTCTGGAACAGGAACTTAAAGTTGTCAAGCCCCACCCAGGGGCTGCTCAGTATGCCTTTGGCGTAATCAATCTTTTTAAACGCGATGACCATTCCGAACATCGGCAGATAATTATTGATTACCAGGTACAGCAGCCCCGGCAGGGCGATGAGAAGGAATGGCAGCTGAGATCTTAAACCGCTTTTATGTTTTACTGCCATGTTTAATCCTCCCCGTCTCTTTATTTGTTTGCTTCAATCCAGGCGTCAAGCTGGGCCTGCTTCTCGGCGACAACTTTATCAATGCCCGCCGCCTCCAGCGCCTTGTTAAGCTCGGGTATTGCCACGGCGGGATCAAGGCTTCCGCAAACAAGGCCGGGGATATATTGGTTGTATACGTTGCTCAGAGCGGTCATCTCGTTGACTACATTAGCTGGGTTGAACGTAAACCCGTAATAGGGCGACCTCTTGGATTCCACGTTCTGGCGCAGCTTAAGCAGGATATCGTCATAGCTCATTCCAACAGGCTGAAGCTGGAGTTTTTCGGAGCCGACTATGCCGGTGCTGTAAGCGGCGGTGTATTCTACCGTGTTAATGTCCTTTCCTTCGGGGAAGGCCCAGTGATGCTCGTCAACCTTTACATAGTCCCTGCCCTCGATGCCGTAAAGAATCGTGTTGATAACGAACTCGTCGGTGTAAAGTATGTTTATCATCCTCATTGCGGCCTCCGGGGACTTAGAGGTGCTGGAAACCGCCGTGGCGAGGCTCGCCGCCGTCGAATCGAAGTAGAACGGCGCAATCCATTTGCTGCCGATGTTCCGTCCGGTGCTTGCGCTGACGGTCACGCCTATTTCATTGCCGCCGTAGCCGCCTATTGTGCTGAACAGACGCCCGGCGTTGAAATATTCCGTCGATGTTGAGGGCGAAGTAGCCATGTCCTGCGGCACATACCCTTTTTCGTACCAATCCCGGATTATGTCTATGTACTCGGCGAAAAGCTCCGTCTCGTAAAGGTTCACGACCTCGCCGCTGTCGCCGATAACAACGCCCATGTATGTCACGCGGTCCATCATCATATCGACGTCGTTCTCGCCGGCCATCACCTGCATAATCTCGCTGTTTCCTTGATTGAGATTGGCGAAGGGATAAACATCCGGGAACAGTTCCTTGACCTTGTCAAATACCGGGGGCAGATCGCTGATGCTGTTGATATCGTCGATGGAGAATCCGGTCGCCTCAAGGATATCCTTATCATATATTAGCGTCGGGGTGATTGCCATGCCTTTATTAATCGGCACTCCGTAAATCTTGCCGTCAAACTTAAAGGTGTTGAAAGCATCCGCGCCGATATCCTCCGTAAGAATAGCCGTGACGTCTTTTCCGTATTCGGCAAGCAAATCATCCAAGGGAAGGACTTGGTTCTGGGCCACATAGTTAGGAAGGCCAAGAGGCGTGAAAAGGTCTATCGGCGTGCCGCTTTGCATTGCCAAGCGTATTCTTTCCTCATACTCGGCGGGGCCGAAGAGCTGGAGCCTGAACTTTACGTTGGCTTCGGGATATGCCTGCGCGATGTGCTCGTTAATCGCGTCGTTAATGTCATCGTAATTGTCCGCGATGTTCGTAAAGGTTATGCAGTAGAAAACAACCTCCTGCGCCGCGTCCGCCGCCCCGCCGCCGCTTGTTCCGCCGTCGCCGCATCCCGCGGACATGGTTACGGCGAGAACACAGATAAACAGTGCGATAATACGTTTCATCAAAATACCTCCCATTGGATTATTGTGTGTATTTATAAATATAAAGGATGAATGTGTTATAAAGCTATAAAATATGTATTGTTTTCTTTTAATATTGTACGATATTTTATCTATTGTGACGGTAGTCGCTGGGAGATATCCCTGTTGATTTGCGGAACAGCGTTGAGAAGTATGAGAAATTATCAAAACCTACGCGCGCGGCGACTTCCGAAACGTTTAAAGCCGAACCGGCCAGCAACTCCTTGGCCTTTCTCAAGCGCACGCCGTTGACATAATCGGTTAAGCCTTGCCCTATTTTTTCTTTGAACACCTTTGAAAGATGGTTAGGCGAAATGAACAAATGCGCCGCCAAACCGTCGCGTGTAATATTCTCGGCATAGTGAGCCTCGATATAGCTTGATATTTTATCTGCGGCCGGGTCGTTAAATGCCTGGGTAGGCGGCTGGCTTGAGCGGATAGATTTAACCACTCGCGCGACCGTCTCGTTAATCCGCGGCAAATCCAGAGGCTTCGTTATATAAGCGGAAGCCTCAAAATCCAGCGCTTGTGTCGCGTATGTGAAATCGGCGTGGCAGGTTATAAAGATAAACCTTGCGCTTTTTCCGTTTTCGCGGGCGCGGCGTATCAAATCAAGGCCGCTGCCTTTAGGCATTTCGATATCACACAGAATCAGCTTGGGGTCGTCGGTTTGAAGCATATCCCAGGCGTCGTGAATGTTATAAGCGCAGCGAATGGATTTTGCCCCGAAAGATTCCCAGTTTAACTTTATTCTAAGCACTTCGGTTGTCGGAATGTCGTCGTCTACAATCAGGACATTCAATTTTTAGCTCCTCCGTTCGCGTTAGTGACAGGGATCAATATCTGAACGCGCGCTCCGCCGTTTTCAAGGCTTATTAGCTTAAGCAAATCCGGCTTCCCGTACAGCAGCTCCAGTGTTCGGCGTATATTGGCGATACCCGTCCCTTGCGCGGGATTGCCGTTTTCCAGCCGGTTCCCAAAACCGCCGCCGTTATCATCTACAAAGATACATACATAATCGCTTGAAATTGCTGAAGAAATAGATACCTTTAAAGGCTTTCCGTATTGAAACGCGTGTTTAAACACGTTCTCGGCAAATGTCTGCACAACAAGCCGGGGCATCTGCACCGCGCCGGATTCGGGCTGTATGCAGACGTTCAGCTCAATATTGCCTGGATAGCGTATTTGCTGCAATTTTATAAAATCAGCGGCGTGATTTATCTCGTCGGCGACCGTTGACTGTGTTCCGTAATCCATAAGCAGGTAACGCATATAAGACGACAGCGCGGCGATATATTGCTGTATATCGTCTCCGCGCTCAAGATAGGCCAGGCTGGAAATCGTCGATATCGCGTTTATAGCTATTTAATTTAAAAGAAGTAAAGAAAAAAGGAAAAAAGCCGATAAAAGGAATATGGCATATAGTGTAGATTTTAGACGAGCGGCAATAGAATACTGGCAAGCTGGGCATAGTG
>JAISVU010000328.1 GCA_031271375.1 Clostridiales bacterium
CTAACCGGTATAAATCAACCGGACTATATCCAGATAAACGATACCCTGCGGTTAAGAAAAGCCCTGGCTATAGACTATAAGATCGCAGTTCCCTGGTATCAGGACTGGGATGTCTACCATTATTCCGAGGGCAAGACCGGTGACGGCGACATCCCTGACGAGGACTATGTCAAGCGCATGTACGATTACCTGGATAAACACGGCGAAAACTATTTTATTGAGGCGTTTGTGGGAAACTCATATATACCCATTGGCGACGTTACGCTGAAGCCGCAGAATCCCTGTATAGCTATAGGCGTATCCGAATACAGGGAAAAGGGCATTGGCCGAGCCGTCATGGCCGCCGTACTAACAAGAGCAAAGGAAATAGGAATTGAACGATTACACGATACGATGATCTACGAAGACAACCTACGCTCCAGACGCATGTTTGAATCCCTGGGCTTTAAACGTGTAAGGCAGGAAGGCAATGAACTATATTACGAGCTGGAATTAAAGAACGAGTAAACCGAGGTAATCATGCCATCAGACAAAATCATCATCAAAGGCGCGAGAGAGAATAACCTGAAGAACATAAGCCTGGAAATCCCCAGGGACAAAATGGTGGTCTTTACAGGAGAGTCCGGTTCGGGGAAATCGTCGCTCGCCTTTGAGACCATCTACGCCGAGGGCCAACGCCGCTATATGGAATCGCTGTCCTCATACGCGCGCCCGTTCCTGGGCCAGATGAGCAAGCCCGACGTTGACAATATCGAAGGCCTCTCCCCCGCCATCTCCATCGACCAGAAGACTACCAGCCACAACCCTCGTTCAACAGTGGGCACTGTGACGGAGATATACGACTATTTCAGGCTCCTCTTCGCCAGGATAGGCATACCGCACTGCCCGCAGTGCGGCAAAGAAATCAAGCGCCAAACCGTGGATCAAATCGTAGACGGTATTATGTCTTTAGCGGAAGGATCCCGCGTTCAGCTCCTTGCCCCTGTGGTGAGGGCGCGTAAGGGGGAACACGCGAAGGTCTTGGAGGACGCCCGCCAGAGCGGTTATGTCCGCGCCAGGGTAAACGGCACTGCCGTGGAGCTGGCCGACGATATTAAACTGGAGAAGAATAAGAAGCACACGATAGAAATAATCATCGACCGCCTTACGATACGCCCGGGCATCGAAAAACGCCTTGCCGGCTCCATCGAAACGGTCATGCAGCTTTCCGGCGGCCTGTTGACGGTAATGACCGATGAAGGCGACATTATGTACAGTCAAAACTATTCCTGCCCGGACTGCGGCGTAAGCCTTGAGGAAGTGGAGCCCCGCATGTTCTCGTTCAACAACCCCGCCGGAGCCTGCCCGGACTGTACCGGCCTAGGCTTTCAAATGAAGTTCGACCCCGAGCTGATCATCCCCGACGACAGCCTTTCGCTCGTGAACGGGGCCGTCAACGCCATCGGCTATACCGCAGCCTCAAACGATTCATCAATGAACGGCAATATCTTCCGGTCTTTGGCAAAGCATTATGATTTCGACGTAAACACCCCTTACAGAGACCTGCCCGAGCGTATAAAGAACGTCATCCTCTACGGCAGCGACGGCGAAAAGATAACGATAGAATACCAATCCGGCGGCACAACCAGGTATTACCAATGGGCTTTCGAGGGCGTCATCAGCTCCCTTAACCGCCGCTACAGGGAGACTTCGTCCCCCGGGATGAAGGAGGCATATGAACAGTTCATTACCCGCGTCAGCTGCCCCACATGCGGCGGCAAGCGTCTCAAGCCGGAGATTCTTGCGGTCACGGTCAAGGAAAAGAGCATCGCCGACCTTACGGATATGTCAGTCACAAACGTCAAGGCCTTCTTTGACGCTATCGAGCTGACCAGGACGGAGGCCTACATAGCCGAACAGCTGTTAAAAGAAATCAAGGCCAGGCTGGGCTTTCTTGTCAATGTGGGCTTGGATTACCTGACGCTGTCCCGCGTTGCGGGAACCCTTTCCGGCGGAGAATCCCAGCGTATACGCCTTGCGACCCAGATCGGCTCGGGGCTCGTTGGCGTCGTCTATATCCTGGACGAGCCGTCGATAGGCCTGCATCAGCGCGATAACGACAAGCTGCTGCGAACTCTTAAGGGCCTGCGGGACCTGGGCAACACGCTCATCGTCGTCGAGCATGACAACGACACGATGCTCCAGTCGGATTACGTCGTTGACATCGGCCCCGGCGCGGGGCGGCTGGGCGGCGAGGTTATCTTCGCCGGCGCGGTCAAAGATATGCTTGAATGCGAGGAATCCGTTACCGGCGCGTATCTCAGCGGACGCCTCCAAGTTGAGACGCCCGCAAAGCGCAGGCCGCTAAACGGGCATTATCTGACTATAGTAGGCGCGGGGGAGAATAATTTAAAGAATATCGACGTTAAGATTCCATTAGGGGTCATAACCTGCGTCACCGGCGTCTCCGGTTCCGGCAAGTCCAGCCTAGTGAACGAAATCATCTATAAACGCCTCGCGCGCGACCTTAACCGGGCCAAGATGAAAGCGGGCAAGCATACGGATCTGCGCGGCCAGGAGTTCCTTGACAAGGTTATCGACATCGATCAAAGCCCGATAGGCCGCACGCCGCGTTCAAACCCCGCCACTTATACGGGCCTGTTCGATTTGATCCGCGACCTTTTCGCGCAGACCTCAGAGGCCCGTATCCGGGGCTATTCAAAGGGCCGGTTCAGCTTCAACGTCAAGGGCGGGCGCTGCGAGGCTTGCGGAGGCGACGGCATAAAGCGCATATCCATGCACTTCCTGCCCGATGTCTTCGTCCCCTGCGAGGTATGCCACGGGAAACGCTACAACCGCGAGACATTGGAGGTAAAATATAAAGGCAAGTCGATAACCGACGTGCTGGATATGACCGTCGAAGAGGCCCTGGGATTTTTCGAGAACCAGCCGCGCCTGAAGCAGCTGGTGCAAACCCTCTACGACGTAGGCCTTTCCTACATCACGCTGGGGCAAAGTTCGACTACGCTCTCCGGCGGCGAGGCCCAGCGCGTTAAGCTGGCGACGGAGCTTGCAAGGCGCAGCACGGGCCGCACGGTTTATATCCTGGACGAGCCGACGACGGGCCTCCATTCCGCCGATGTCCACAAGCTGACGAAGATATTGCAGAAGCTGGCCGAGGGCGGCAACACGGTTATCGTCATCGAGCATAACATGGACGTTATCAAGACTGCGGACTATATCATCGACATGGGCCCCGAGGGCGGCGACAAAGGCGGCAGGATAGTAGTGGCCGGGGCGCCTGAGGAAGTGGCGCGGCATAAAAAGTCTTACACCGCAAAATATCTCAAAGACATCCTAAAGAAATAATCAATAATCAATAATTAACGGAGAAATATACATAAAACCCTTGCTATATGCGAGGGTTTTTGTTATATTATGCAGAGAATCACAATACATAAGGGGGGAATTATTGTGAAGAGATTCAGCATAAAAATGGCTATCGCGCTTCCGGTGCTGGCCGTTTTAATCCTGGGCGTGGCGGCTATGTCCGTCGTTGTGGGTATCGTCGCGTCCTCTTCCACCGACGACTTAACCTCGAGGATAATCGACGCCAGGGTGCAGCAGTACGCCAACGAGTTCAACACGATAGCCACTGCGGCTTACTCTACGGTTCAAGGCCTGGTTCCGGCCATCGACACGCTTCAGGAAACGTCGGTAAGCCCCAGAACGCGGATTATACAGGTTCTTGAAAAGACACTTCAAGGCGATCCCTCCATACTCGCCGTATGGACGGGATGGGAACCGGACGCCCTTGACGGGAACGACAGCGAATACGTGAACGCCGATGCTTATCACGACGGCACAGGGCGGTTTGTGCCTTATTTATACCGCGACGGAACCACTATAACCGGTTCCCCAATGGAAAATTACGACGACCCTATTGAAGGAATGTATTATTGGGGGGCCAAGCAGTCCCAAAAACCTTACATATCGGATCCTTATACCCGTACATTTGGCGGCATAACGAAAAATGTTTATACGATTGCGATACCGATACTGCGGGACGGCGCCGCCGTCGGAGTGGTTGGAATGGATATAAGCCTGGACGAACTCGCAGTAGTTATGAACGCGGCGAGCATCCTGGACGACGGTTATCTCTGCACGATCTCCCCCAGCGGCATAATCGCCACTCACAGGAACGCCGACATGGTTCTTGAAGGCTACGACGTCGCGTGGCTCAAGAATTACTCCTCCAATATAGAACGTGTGCTGAGTGATGGCGGCGATTTCAACGTATTGGCTTTCTCCGACGTAACGAATACAAACATGCAGTTCCTGGGCAAAGGCATACATATCGCCGGAACGGATCAATACTGGCTAATCTGCGGCTTCGTTCCCGAGGCTACGGTCAACAGGGCTTCCAACGAGCTGCTGACATGGGTCATCGGCATGGGTGCGGGCCTCATCGTCATCGTAGCGTTTATCACATATCTGCTGGTAAGCGGCAGCCTCAAGCGCCTACCGTCGATAACGGATATGGCGGGAAAGGTAGCGGCGGGCGATATCGATTTTGACATTGATATAGACCAACGCTCCACCAAAAACGAGATTACGCTGCTGGAACGCTCTTTCGCCGCGGTGGTGTCGGTGCTTAAAAACCTAATCGGCGACATCAATGAAATGGGCCGCGCCCTCAAAGTTGACGGCGATATTGACGTGAAGCTGCGGGAAGACGCGTACAGCGGCGCTTACCGGGCGGTCGCGGGGAGTGTAAACGGTATAGCGCTTCAGCTGATAAACGAGGTGCTTGATTTGCTTAAATGCCTCGAGGCTTACGGCGACGGCGATTTTAACGCCAGCGTCCCTCCGCTGCCGGGTAAGAAGGTCATCCTGAACAAGGCTGTAGACCGGCTCAGCGGCAACCTTAAATCCGTAAGCAGGGATATTGAGGGCCTTGTTACCAGCGCGATCCACGGCAAGCTCTCAAACCGCGTGGATGTAACGGCTTATAAAGGCGACTGGGCAGTGCTGCTTACGGATATGAACCACCTTATGGAAACGATCGTCGCGCCTATCAACGAGGCCTCCGAAGTGATGAAGCTCGTTGCGGCCGGCAGCTTTGAGCGCAAGATGGACGGCGACTACCAGGGCGACTTCCTTATTATCAAGGATTCCATCAACAACACCGTAACGAACATCGCTTCCTATATAGATGAAATAGCGCAAGTGCTGACCCAGATCGCCGACCATAAACTCAACCGGGAGATAAAGCGCGAGTATGTGGGCGAGTTCTCGGTAATCAAGGACGCGCTGAACAATATCACCGACACGCTTAACCATGTAATCGGCGACATGAACGCCGCGTCGGAGCAAGTGGCCTCGGGGGCGAGGCAGATATCCGAATCCAGCATGACGCTGGCCCAGGGCGCGACGGAGCAGGCTTCCGCCGTAGAGGAGCTTACCGCGACGGTTATGTCGGTAAACGAAAAAACCCGGCACAACGCCGGCAGCGCGGTCCAGGCGACTGAGCTTGCCGACGAGCTAAAGGGCTACGCCATGGAAGGCAACAGCGAAATGAAGAACATGCTGAGGTCTATGCTGGACATCAGCGAAGCCTCCAACAGCATATCCCGTATTATCGACATCATCCGCGACATATCCCTGCAGACGAACCTGCTTGCCCTCAACGCCTCCATCGAAGCGGCCCACGCCGGGGTTCACGGGGCCGGGTTCTCCGTTGTGGCCGAAGAGGTGCGCAGTCTCGCCGTCAAGAGCCAGGAAGCCGCAAACAGTACGACCGGCCTGATTGAAACCAGTATACAGCGCGTGAACGAAGGCACACTCATCGCCGAGAAGACCGACAAGGCGCTGGAGCGGATCGTCAGCGGCGTTGACGCGGTGTCGGGCATAATATCCGATATCTCCGCCGCCTCCAACGAGCAGGCCGAGGCCCTTGCCCAGATCAACGACGGCGTGAACCAGATAGCCCAGGTCGTTCAAGACAATTCGGCCACGTCCGAGGAGAGCGCCGCCGCTTCGCAGGAGCTGTCAAGCCAGGCTGAACTGATGCGGAATATGGTCAGCGTGTTTGAGCTGAAGTAATACATAATAAAAAACTCTTGTCACGTATCTAAAAACGGTGTATAATACAGATGACTGGAGGAGATAGCCATGATAAAGTTAATCGCGGGGGAAAAAGGCGAAGGCAAAACCAAACGCCTGATCCGCGAGGCAAACGAACGGGTCGCCGCAACCGACGGAAAGATCGTATTCATTGACGACGATAAACGTCACATCTATGACTTACATCACAAAATACGCTTCGTCGACACTGAGGATTTTCCTCTCGCAAACTATCGCGAACTGGTTGGTTTCATTTACGGGATTCTTTCACAGGACAGCGATATCGAATCTATGTACATCGACGGCCTGAGCAATTTGGTTAAAAGCATCGATAACGACAGTCTGCTGAAACTCAAATCCAGGCTGGATAATATAGAAAAAACCCACGGCGTAAACTTCTTCGCCACCCTCAACTGCGACCCGGGCCAGCTGCCCGAGGAGTTGAAGGCTGTCGTGGTTTAAACCGGCTAAATCAGTCCCCCATTAAGCCTCTGGTTAATATAAGCCGGAGGCTTTTTGACAATACAAAGGATGATTCAATGTACGCAAGGCGTTTGCTGCCTAACGAGACTTATAATGTCCGCGATCTGGGCGGATATCCAACAGCGGACGGGAACGTGACGCGGTTCGGGCGTTTTATCAGGGCTGATATGCCCGAAAAATTGTCCGAGGCCGGGATACGCTTCCTGAGCGGTTACGGCGTTAATCTTGTAATAGATTTGCGCATGGAGTTTGAGGCCGAAGAGCGCCCTTCCCCATTCCGCCGGATACCCGGGGTTCGCTACCTGCTTGCCCCCTTTGCCCATGATTTCGACATCCTGGGCGCGCCGGAGTTTGACCCTTATTATGATTATATCCGCGTCCTGGAGCGGCCTAACCGCCTTACCGCGGTAATGGAGGAACTGGCGCGCTCCCAGGGCTGCGCGTTGTTCCACTGCTCCGCTGGAAAAGACCGAACGGGGATGGTCGCTGCGCTGTTGCTCCTCCTCGCTGGGACGCCGGAGCCCGACGTCGCCGCCGATTATGAAATTACGTTTACATACTTGAAGGGTAAATATCACGACGACATAGACATCCTGCCCAATTCATACCGTTCCGACGCACGGTTCCTTGACCCTCTCTTCGCCCGCGTCCGTGAAAGCGGCGGGGCCGGGGAGTTTCTATTGCGGCGCGGCGTGAGCGCCGGGGCGCTGCAGGCGTTGAAAGCGCGGCTGCTGGAGTAAAGCTACACCACCAAGTCCACATGCTGCACCGTTCCGGCCCCGGTGCCGTCTTCCTTCAAAAAGAACCCCGTCTTGCGGAGGACGCCGTTAGTATCGCCGCTCTCGCCGTTGAGGTTGTAATCGGTCTTCACGTTGCCCAGATACACCGCGCCAATCCCCACCTCGCCCAGCGCAAGGAGCTTCTGCTCCCCGTTCTCGCCGGTGGTCCATACGCGCAGCTTATCCCACACCGCGTCGTTCTCGTCAATCCAGCCGTTGCCGTCGCCGTCGTACCGGGCAAGGTCCGCGAAGCCGTCGCCGCTGTGAACGCCGAACAGCTCGTTCCCGTCGTTTATCGCGCCGTCCCCGTTTTTATCCAGGGCAAGGAACCCGCTGCCTTTGGCTAGGGCTGAGATTTGATCGCTTTCCCCGTCGCAGTCCAGGTCAAACTGGATTTTCTGGCCGGCAAGCTCCGCGCTGGCGGCGTCAAAGTTGATAACCAGCGGGTCTTTAAGAATCCCCACCGACATATCCACCATCTCCAGCTTCACCGACAGCTCCCTGCTCATATTCAGGCCCAGCTCCACGTTTATCTCGCGCCCGTCCTCGGTCTTGACGCTGGCGCTGGCGTTAAAGCTCACGCTTTCCTTGTGGTGCAGCTCTATGCTGACGGATTTAAACCGCAGCTCGCCGCCAATAACAACCGGAGCGCCGGACCCGCCCAGCTCCGACATCATCTGTTTGCGGCTCTGGCCGCGGGCCGCCGCAGCCCCGTCGTTCCTGAACGTGAACTCCTTCATATCCATATCGCGGCCCGTAATGAGCTTCAGCATCTTCATCAATAATTCTGTCTTGTAGTCGCCCACGCGCATTACGTTCGCGTAAGCGCTGGCTCCCGATGTTCTGGACATGTTCGTAATGCCTTGATACGCTGCCCTCTGCTGTTCTTTAAGCGCCTTCTCGGATTCTTCCTGCATTTGCTTAATCAGTTCCTCGGCCGTCATCGCCGCCTCTTCGCCGGTCTCCGCGCCTTTATCCGCTTCGCCCTTCGCCTTTTTCGCCGCGTCCGAAAGGTCTATTAACATCTCCTCGCTGAGCGACTTGTGCTGGCCGACGCTTATGCCCAGCTTTGCCAGCATGTCGCCGGTGGCGATAAGCCGGATATCCGAACGCCGCTCGGTGCGGCTTGTGCTGCGCTGGCTTGTACCCTGCATTTGAACCGCTGATTCCGCTATCTTCATAAAAAAACCTCCTGACGATGGATATATCGGTCAGGAGGGCGCTTTACTTTATATCCGCGCAACGCGCAGGACAGAGCTTGCAGTTGACAAGTCTCGGCGCGTATGGAATCCGCGCACTACGATGTTTATGAACGGGCGGCGTATCTTTGTTCGCCCGTTAAGTCATCCTGTCTGCGGCTTCGCCCTTCGTAGGGGCGATTATTAATCGCCCGCAATGGTTCTCCCGGATGTCGCCCGGCTTTCGTAGGGGCGGCGTCATGCCGCCCGTAGATGTAGAACAGCCACGGATTACCAATTACAACGGGCGGCATGACGCCGCCCCTACATTGGATATAACTCTGTGTTCGTTGTAGTGCCGAAGCTGGCGGACAGCGCAAGTCTCGGGTGTATGGAATCCACGCCCTACGGTGCGGGGGAAACGGGCGGCAAACCGGCGCAAAATATAACCTGCATTAACGCTGCGCCCTACGGCGGCCTTACGTCATACCGCGCTAATCCCGGATAATTTCAAATATACTGAGCTTTTCAACGCCTCCGTCGTCGTTAATCGCCCATATTAGCGTTTCGTATAAATCGTCATACTCGAATCGCGAAAGGGCATCGTATTCAAACGGCACAACCACTTTACCGGTCTTATCGACAGCTCCCCTTTTATCGTCTTTAGTTGCAA
>JAISVU010000398.1 GCA_031271375.1 Clostridiales bacterium
CCGCGGCCCTGCGGTATATGTCTAATACCCCGGAAAGCAAAAACATCGCGCTAAATGCCCCAATACTGTAAAGGGTGACGCCGGCGGCTGTAAACTCATCAAGCGTTCGCCCCAGATAAATGGGGACAAGAGACGCAAGATACGCTCCCGCGGCCGCGATTACGAAGAGCAGGATGCTGCGGGCCTTGAGCCCGGGCGGCAATAATCGGACTATCAGTTTCATAATCGTACCTCCTTTTGCGCAACTCCGTTCGTATGTTTAATTATCCCACAAAAAAAGCGGCTTGTCTGTCGCAAAAAAATTATTTAAACATTCATACGTCTGAGTCAAACCCTTGCGCAAAGATGATGTTTACGGGCATTGTAAAGGCCAGAACAGAAATTATCCCAAAAATGTGTTCATATGATAGGAAACATGCTATAATGGCATTGGGTGAGGTTATGGGTTTCGATGATGGAATTAACAGGGAACAGCGCCAGTATATTAATCTAAACAACGCGGCATGGGATGTTATAGAAAGCGATATGCTGAACTTTGGCGGCATGGAGAAAGACAGGAACCTTTCGGGTTTTCTTAACATCATCTTTAGTAATTTTTACAGACAGGCGGCCGCGTCGGTTTCCATAGAGGCGCAAAGCGCCCTTGAAAAGTTCACGGCCGCAATACAGGATATCGAGCTGGGGAGCGTTAGGCATAAAACGCTGGATGCGATAAAAGCGGCCTACGTTGAGCATATTTGTAAGCCGAGTCAGGAACGTAAAGGCAAGGGCGATAACTTCAGGGTTAATGATAAGAACATTGATTATCTCACCGGCGCTTCATGCAGGGAAAATCAGTATTACGACCGCATAGGGGATTATCTTAAAGCGCTGTACGAGGAATATGCGAGCTTACCCTACATAAAACGAGAACAGATATATTACGGCGATTTCTTAAAGGAAATAACGGAAGCGATAAAGGAAGGCTGCCGCCTTGACCTTACGCTGCAAAGCGGACGCAGTATGCAAATTAGGCCTTACAAGGTTCTCAGCAATTCCCTGTCAACATATAACTATCTTGTGGGATACACCGTGCCGCCCTTTGATTCCGGCGAGGAGGCGAAGATCGCGTCTTTTCGCATATCCCGCCTCAAAGCCGTCGCCGCCCAGGCACAACGCGCGGGCCGCGACAAGCTGACCAAAGATGAAAGGGCGGAGATAAACCGGCAGATAAGCCAGAAGGAAGCCCCGTACCTTGTTGGCAAAATGAACGAGATTCATATACGCCTGACGCCGGCCGGCGTGAAGGAGTACAACTCCCGCATACACCAGCGGCCCCAGTATAAAGAAATACGGGACGGCAATGTGTACATATTCGAGTGTACGCAAAGCCAGATAGAGCATTTTTTCTTGAGCTTCGGCAAGGACGCCGAGGTGCTGCTGCCCGCGCCGCTAAGGCATAGTTTCGCCGATAAGTACAGACAGGCGCTGCTTAATTACAGGGAAACGGAGTGAACCTAACAAAACAGTTTTATGTATCTTCTTTTCAATTCGTCATGCTTTTCATTCGCAATCCGTATCTGGTTTTCGCTGAGTTCCGGCAGCACACGTTCCAGCTGCTCTTTATACTTGTTTATTCCTCTGGAAAAGGTTTTTTCGCTGCTGCCTATATTTAAGGGCTTGCCGCCTATAACCTTGTTCGCTGAAGATTCAAGCAGATCATAATCCTCGTTCAACTTGTCGGCTTGGCGCATAAGGTTTGAAAATTCTTTGTTTTGCTCGTTTTGTTCTTCAAGTTCGCGTAGCCTATTCAGGGTGCGGCCAGTGATGCTGTCTTTGTTTTTATATATATGATCCAGCAGACTTGCTTCATCAAAGAGTTTTGCTCCGTCGGAAGCCTTTATATGTTCAATAAGGCATGTGACGATTCGGTCATAATAATCCACATCCCACATAGCTGGATTAGACTCCATATCCGCTATAATAGACTGCGAAAGTTTGTTAAAGCTAGGCGGGTCGCCTTCGAATATTACCGAAAAATCGAACATGAGTCTATAAACCTTGTTTTTATCGTCCAAGGGAGACAATACCCTGCAGTTTATTAACGTGTCTCTGGCGTATTTCATATCGGACGCGGATATTTCGGGCATGAGACAGTTAAGCAGTTTCTCCGGTATGTCCGGCCTCTTGCCGTCTGCTGCCAGGGCCTTGTCCACGGCATATAAATAATTAAACATATCACGGGCATTCGTATTCGTTTCAAGAATGCGGCGCGTCGTTGAAAACATAGTCTTAACTTTCTCTTTTTCGGTCACTTTGCCTTTAAACGGTATTTCGGGGTTTTCGTTATTTTTGGCGTATTCAGCCCAGATTTCGAGCCACATAGGGCTCCCTTCACAATATTGGTGCATTGCGGAACGTCTATCGTCTATCCGCGTCTTGAGCACACCGTCCTCGTAGTTGGGGGTTTTTCCCAGGTACCAATGAACGAATTTGAGCGACTGCTCCTCATCCAGGCTTTGTAAAACCACGCCCTCGCCGCTCTCGTTCAAGTTCCTGGTCGTTATGATCATACGCAGATTTCTTGTAGTAATTCTGCGGATAAAATCCCTGACGCTGTTTTGATCCTCGACGCTGAACGAGTCCAAATCGTCCAGGATAAGGAGCGTGCTCGTCATATTTGGGGACGTGTTGATAAAGTCAAGTATATCCTCTGCCTTGGGCTTGACCGGAGCGCCTGTATTCGAATGATCCTGTGGCACATGCTTAACCACAAGCCTGTGCAGTTTTTGCAGCAAGCCGTTATAATCCACTATATCCGGCGCGGTTTCCGATACGGCGCTGTTGAAGCGGGGGCTGACGGTTTTTGCCGATAAAAAGATAAGCCGGTTATATGGGTATACGGTTTCACCGTGTTTTAAGGGTTCGCGCATGATTTCACTGAGCATGGACAACGCCAAAACGGTTTTTCCCAACCCCGCGTTGCCCTTAATGGCATAGCAGACGCTTCCAGGGTCTTTGCAGAAGGCCTGTAACTCCTCCCTTTGCGGGCATATATCCGTGAGATAATTGGAATTCATAAATTCCACCACCGCTCCGGAGTGACCCGGATATTGCGATATATTGGTTAAAACTCCGTTTATCCAGCTGTATTTATAATCAGCCCCATAATCAAACGTTATTTTAGAGAACCTGGATATGGCAAAAGAGGCCGGTACAAGGGCAAAGTTTACCGAAGTTCCGCCGTCTTTGGCCTCGCCTGTGTGCAACTCGTTATCACGGGGGAAGAGCTGCTTGTGATCGGTTAGAATCGTGCCTTCAAACGTGGGCCTTACCATTCTGAGGTAATAGGTGAAGTCACAGTCAATATACTTGCCGCGGTAGTGTATGAACGGGCTTAAAAGGAAGAAATCGCTGTCACCCGTATTCTTGTTTTGGATGCGGTAATACAGCATTCCCTGTATATCGCCGCCGCCGCGCCTAAGAAAAGCTGTTTTTAAATCTATAGAATCCATTTGGCCGGATGCGTTGATGACAATACATCTGTAGTCTTCGCTTTCGAGCTTGCGGACGGGTATGATGAAATCATGGGTATATGCCTCGCTGCCCGCATCCTTCATCGACAGATAATAATCCCCCGCTTTTGAGATAGCCTCGAGCGAAGCCTTTTGCGAGGCGATGTAATTTGATACCTGGCCGGCCGGCGTCCGTTCATGGGCATCCATGTTCCGGAGCTTGAGAGGCCCTTCCGAGGCAATATAAAGGACATTCTTAAACACCTGATCGTCTGTCAGGTCTTTTGTTACTTTCATGTAATCCCCCAGTGACGGAGCCAGTGCAAACCCTTTGCCGAACAGGCTTTTTAAAGCGCTTTTTTTTAGCCTTTCGTTTGCTCTGTCAAAGTGCTTGTCACATGCCAGCGCGCAAAAAAGGCGGAAGACGTATTCGGCGAATAATTCCGTGTATTTATTGGCGCCGCTTAAGTCGCCGCAGGTTTGAGATACATTGACGTTGTTGCATAGTTTCTTCAATATGTAGTCCATTCCCGGCCCTCCTAGCTTTTGTATAGGTTTAACATCAGGCTGTCAACCCTTTTCAATATTTCGGGGAGCTTGTAGCTCTTCTCGTCTTTGGTTATCGATATCTCGGTCAGCATTTTTTCGTATGACGATTTGTTGCTGTTGTTTGCCACGTAACTCACAAGGTCCACAATATAAGACAAGGTTCTTGTGTCGGGGGGCTTCCGCATAAGCGCTTTGGCTGTCATATCGCGCCATACGCCGTCAAATACCTCAGGGTAAAACTTTTCGCTGAAGTCCCTGTTTTTAAACAACTCAAGACAGGCGATTAAAAACGGCGGCTGCATCTCGGGAGAATGAATGACCTTATCGAACAGCTTCTTCATCGCCGGTCCGGCATCATTTTTATTTTCCCTTAGGAAGCAGCGCATCACAAACCCCCGGTTCTGTTCGGCTGTGCTCGCGCCTTTAAAGAAAAACTGTTCGAATATGTAATCGAGCGCTACGGAATCGCCGGCCATACTGGCCGCGCAAGCGTATTCCAGCCAGCGGGGGTTTTTTATATCCAGCCCGGCGTATTTTTGAGTGATATAATCACGGGCCGGTTCAAACTTGCTTTTCGCGAAGCTCATTAAGGCGAAAATCATGCTTCCACTATTCTTTGATGAATCTTCAACTATGCCGATCACAGTTTCCAACAGCTCGGGGTCGTCTATGCGCGTCAGGGCGTCGTTATCCTCCCGGCGGCTTTCGCTATACGCTAAACGGAGCCTTACGGCGAACGTTTCTTTTTCGTCGGCGGGAATGGACGGATACTCCTTCAGTATGTCATTAAAACTGCTTGGCTGGGGTTTCCGCACCTTGAATATACTGTCCAGACACTTACGACCGTTTTTACTAATGCTTTTGTGCTTTATGGTCTCGGTATACTCCTCAGCAAGCTCCCGGTAAATATCTGGGTCAATGTTTTTCAGATAACCCTTGAGCTCCCGCTTCATGCTGTTCGTTACTTCTATCGGCGTCTTGGTATTCAAGGCCGGATGGCTGTCTTCGCGGATATAGTCAATTAGAGCCCTGGCGCTATTAATGCCGCCTGGCCGATTTGCTAGGCAAACATACGCCGCTTCGGCGTATAAACGGGTATAAAGAAGCCTTTTAAGCATTATCTCGTCAATTTCCGGGTCATTATCCTGTGTGTGACAGGCGTACATACCGATGGCCACGAACACGGGCTGCCCCCAGTCCCAGTTCGACAGGATGTTCTTTACAATCTGCGTGTGTTCATCCGAACCGGCTTCCCAATATGATTCCAATACCCTGGCGTAAGCTTTAACAAGCATTTCGTTGGGTGTGTCTTTCAATGTGAAGATAACGCCGTTCACAGCCTTGAGGGCATACAGAAAAGGTTCGAACGGGCATCGGCGGACGGTGGCGTCAAACCCAATCCAATCGTTGATTATGCCGGTAAGGGTTTGCTCTAATATGTTCATCCCATCAGGAGACAAGCGCGTCGTGCTTTTTAAGTCCTCAAAGGCTTCAATAAAGAATTCCACGTCCTCCCTCTTGAAAGAGGTAAGGAATATTCTGCCGCTGGCGCTCTTTAGAATGGTCATGTTTCCGATAAAACCGCGGGGGATCTCCACAGCCCTATGGGCAGGGCTATTGGCCAAATCCTTTAATGACGACAGATTCTTTCTAATATACTTAATAGCCACGAATATCGCCTCCTATAGTTGCTCTTCTTCCCCTTCGTTATGATTGATTTTTACCGGTTCCAGAGGAATGTCCTTGTGAGGATGCTTAACTATCAGCTGCAGGTCTATATCATAATGTTCGTTAATGCTGTACATCACGTCTATGTCGCTTCCTGACGGAGAGGGTTTGGATATGTTTATTTTATATCTGCGTATCTCTTTCATCAATGGGTCGAACTCGTCACGTCCGGCCAGCAGCGTAATTTCTACCTCTACGGGGTTCGACAGCCGCATGAAGCTTTTTAACTCCCTGTCCTTAATTGGCAAATCGTCCCCCTTTTGGGCGATGATTCTTGGCAAGCCCAACGGATCGTCCAGCATCATTGTGGCGTACAGTTTATTCGAAGGCAGTTCTGTATGAAAATACATATCTTTCAGAGCGGCGCCGCGGGCGACATCTTCAAAGGGGTGTTTAGATTCCGTCAGCGTCACATTGCCGTATCTTTTGAACTTCTCCTGCATCATTTCCGATACAGGCGGGAAAATAGACATGCCTCCGGTTAGGAAAACGTAATCTATTTCATCCATACTGTAACCGGATTCCTTTACTGTTTCTTCTATTATATTGTATATGGAATTCCCATAAGAGGAGTCCCGGTCGCATAAGGGCTTAACCCAGCTCAAGTAATCCGCAAGCGTGAAGGCGCACTCCAGCGTGGTGCCATTTACGGCTTCATATATTGAAAGGTTCTCCGGCTCATTCAATCCCTTTTTCTTATTATTCTTGTACTGCCTTTTATAAGATTCAAACCATTCCGTTACCTTGCTCAGGATAAGCATTTTAGTATCCGGCGTGTCAAACAAGGATTTACCTGTTTTTTCGTAGTAGTTATCTTCAAGCATTGGCATCACATACGTTGCGGCTTCGGTATCAAACTCAAGCCCGCCGAATTTGTCGTGCGCGAAGGAAGGGGTATACCCCTTATCCGCTTCCTTGAGCCCGCAGAACTTTATGCTGTATCCGCTTGCGTAATCCGACTGCTCCGGGGCTTGTTCCTGCCCCTCTAAACGCAGGGCTTGAATGCTTACATCCGTTGTGCCTCCGCCGATGTCAACCACAAGAACTATGACCTCGCCTTTTCGCTGCTGCTTTAGCAGAAATTCTTCCCTACAGGCGCCGTCATTTACTGTATCGTATAAAAAACTAAGCAATGCCGCCAGCGGTTCTTCTAGCTGATCCACCGGATTTATGCCCGCCATCCTTGCGGCGTCTCTCGTGTTTAATCTGTCGAAAGGGTTCGCCGATACCGGAACTGTAACGCACACCACGGGCTTGTCCAGCTTTATTTCAACCATTTCCCTGTGTTTATCTTCAAAGTTAGATATACAAACTTTTAAAAATTCAGCCGCGGCGTCTTTGGCGGTAAAGGCAAGACCGGGGATCAGCTCGTCTCCCTCCGCGTCATGGGCCATCCAGCGTTTCGTGTTTACAAGAAACTTCTGGTCGGCCATATCCTTGGTCATATCAATGGCCGGACTTCCTACGATGTATTCATAGCCGCCCACGACTTCCTTAGCGTACAGAACCGAGGGCATGTATTTATCGATTTTTGGTTTAACTTCTTTCATATTATTTCCCTTATGCGGATATTCGATTTCCACCAGCTCGCATGAAAATCTTTCTTTATCATCCGAATCCGCAACCGAAATGTATTTAACCTGATACATAACAGTGTGCGTCGTGCCTAAATCAATGCCGTAACGCCATGCCATGTCTCATACCTCCTCTTTACTTAATCAACGCTCACTTACCGCCGCGCATCGGCGATATCGCGCTTTCTCCATATATTTTCCAGCCGGGAAAGATCAATCTGTTTTCTTCGCTGGCATACTCAGGCATTGCGATATATCCGTCCTGCCCGCCGTACTCCGGAATTTCGCGGTCAATGCCTTCAGCGTTTGATGGAGTGATGCCCAGGTTCGCCAGAACATGGAAGAAGCTCAGGGTAAGCTCACGCAGCTTGCCTGTGCTCAGATCGTCATAAGCGTAAGCGAACCGGTATAGATGCCCAAGAAGATAGCCGTAGCTTCCGCAGGCAAGTTTACGGACAAAACGTTTCATAGCTTCCGTGTCGCTGCGCTTTATATAGCCAGCCATTTCGTCTATTCGCCTCTGCAGTTCCTCTATCTTAACTGCGCTAACCAGATCGTGAACTGCCAGGGCTTTTATCTGCTCCGACGTTTCTTTAAAAGCCGTTCTAAATAGGTCTTTATAGTTATTCAAAACCCCGGAGGAGGGACTGCTCGCCTGTGTGTCGGATTTGTTCATAAAACGGAGCAGATATGATTCGATGTCCCGTTCCTCGGTTCCGGTATTTATAAAACCCATGCGGTTGTACAGTTCCAGGATATCGTCTTTTATATTCCAAAACTTGTAGTTCGGCGGGGATGAGGATAACGCGAGATGCGCGCAGCGGGCGATGATGACTGCGCGTATTTGCTGATGGGCCTCGATGCTTTTTAGTTCCTTGCCTTCGTACAGGGCTTTCATCCCGTCATAAAGGCGGGGCATCGAACGTCCGGCCCATTCATCCGCTTTTTTCTCGTCCCAGCAGCCGGGGAACTCCTCTTGCCCGCGCTTCGCGATAAGAAGCGAAAAGTCCTTACCCCCATGGCCCTCGCGTTCTATTACAGACGATTTCATTACAGACGATTCCTTTACGCACAGTTCCATTAGGCTTATGAACTGCGCCTCTTGAACAGGGCTCCGGGCAGGACTATATGCAGGCTCTGGTCTCGATTGACCGTTAAGGGCGGCGTCAGCCTTGCCCCGGACTAACGCCATCACCGGCAAGTTGTCTTTTAACAGCGAGCGGGTTCTGGGCGCGAGGCTTACGGTTTCGGAACCGAAATATAATTCGTAGACGTTCCTTACGGTATTTTTTAACCGGCGCTTGTTTTCTATAAACTTTGACGCGCCGTTATATACGCGGTTTTTAAATCTCTGGCCGTCTTCGTTTTCCGATTCGCAAAGGCAGGCAAGCATTTGCGTAATGACGGTCGCTTCGATAAGACGCGCCGGTTTTATTGTGCCGAGGCTCTTAAACATGTCAAAAGCCCAATCCCTTTTTTCCCTTGCGTATGCTTTTAACTCCGCGACGGTCGCATCGCCGTTTAAAAATTGGTTATGGCGCTCCTTTGTATCAGTCCCCATTCCGTAAGCCGCAATATGGCACAGCAATAAATCCGCGCGAATGAATAAATCGCCCATATGCTCTTGCTTGCTGCGGTAATTCGGAAAAAACTCATTCCCCATTAAGAAGCCCCCTGACATGCAGATTATACAATATTAACCGCCACGTATGTACCCTTTGAATCGGCATTCCTTTTAAATAAAACTACCGCGAGCTCTTCTTCGTCAACAGCCTTAAAATTGCATATACAATCTTTTATGTTCCGCAGCGTCCTATCCGCGCATTCATTTTCGTGAAAAAAGTACCGCAGCATGTCAAACCCAAGTATATTTCCGTAAGATTTATAAGGGACGTATTCGTAAACAAAACCCGTTATCTCCTCGTTTGAGGCGTACTGTGCGTACAGGTCTTTACGTACTATCTCGATCAGGCACCGTTCATAACGGTGATAATAATTGTCGGGATAGCTGCGAAGCTGAGTGCAAAAGACGCGGCACAAGCTGAAAATATTGCCGGGAGTGTCGTTTTCGCCGGCAAGGAGTATGCTTGCCTTATTCTTTTCACCGTCTAAGGCAAACAGGAATGCCAGGCTCTCAAGCGCAAAAACGGGGTTATCTTTCATACATTCGCTCATTGAGTCAATCATTCCGGGGATATGCTCATACGCCGAGTACGAACAGGCCATCCTTAAATAAAACCACCATAACGGGTCTTCGGCATCCGGCGGCGTTGCCGGCTGGCGCAAATCCTGTGAAAAAAGATTTATATAATATTGGTCAAGCCAAAAGAAGCATTGAACATCGTCCCCCATCTCGTAGTAAAATAACGCGAGGGGAAGGTGTTCCGAAAAACCTTCGTCATTTATTGACGGGGCATAACGAGCTATCAGGGGCGCGTAATCCTTCGCCGCGAAATCAAACAGCCCCATGGCCGCGTTGTAAGCGGGCTTCGATATCATCCCGTTATTGAAAACCCTTGACACAACGGCCGTCAGCTTGGCGTGCGTTTCATCGGAAAGACGAGGGATGTC
Source organism: Clostridiales bacterium (assembly GCA_031271375.1). GTDB lineage: Bacteria > Bacillota > Clostridia > Lachnospirales > WRAX01 > JAISVU01. Next base: position 9,917 of record JAISVU010000398.1, read on the forward strand.
GCGCATATGTTTCAAGGAAAAAATGCGGTCAAGCTCAGGCACTTCGCTTTTTAAAATCTCAAACTCGTCTTTATATAATTCAAAAAGATTAAACTTTGCCTTGTTAGCCAGACCGATTTTGCGCCCGGCGAAACCGGACAGCGTTTTCATGCGTACTTCCGCGGCTTTCGCGTCTATGTCAATACTTTCCATTTCATCCAACGAAACAGGGCTGACGAACCCGCCTTCACCCTTAACATGCAGCGTCGCATCCGTGATAACGCCGTCAACGGAAGCATTGTTTTTCGCGATATGTACCGTGTCGCCAATCCCCAGCTTGGTTTTTAGCTCCGCTCTGGTAAGAGTAATCATTCGAATCTTCCCTTTCGCCCACATTACTTATAATTTACCATATTTCGCCGATTAATGCAATATGTGTTTACAAATATCGTTCCTCGCTCCTATCATTTTCTATTCCATGCAAATTTTAAAGATTGCTTCATCGGCGTCCTTTTTGTATAATAAGACGTATGTATCATGGGGGGTTAATAATGCGAAATAACTTATTGCTGGGAATAGATATAGGCTCCACCACGGTTAAGCTTGCGGCCCTGGACGGCGCGGGACGCGTAATATTCAGCCGCTATACGCGCCATTTTACGAATATTCAGGAAACCCTGGCCGATATATTCCGCGCGGCGCAGGACGAGCTGGGCGACACCCCTGTGCGGGCAATGATTACCGGCTCCGGCGGACTTACTGTCGCCGACTGGATAGGCGTACCGTTCATTCAAGAAGTCGTAGCGGTGGCTAAGGCTCTGAGCGCTGCGCGCTCAGAGGGAATAGGTAATAGGTTAGAGGTAATAGGTGAGTTACCTTTAAAAGTAACTGAACCTATTACCTCTAACCTTTTACCTATCACCTCCGCCGAAGGCGGCATATGCGATGTCGCAATTGAAATCGGCGGCGAGGACGCCAAAATCCTCTATTTTAAAGGCGGGCTTGAACAGCGGATGAACGGCATTTGCGCTGGCGGCACCGGCGCGTTCATCGACCAAATGGCCGCGCTGCTGCAAACCGACGCCGCTGGCCTGAACGACCTCGCCGCCGGTGCAAAGACTATTTACCCCATCGCGGCGCGCTGCGGCGTGTTCGCGAAAAGCGACGTTCAGCCCCTGATTAACGAAGGCGCGGCCCGGGAAGACCTCGCGGCCTCCATCTTTCAGGCCGTCGTCGCGCAGACAATCAGCGGCCTTGCCTGCGGTAAACCGATACGCGGGCGCGTAGCGTTCCTCGGCGGGCCTTTGCACTTCCTGCCGGAGCTGCGTAAACGCTTCGAAACCGTATTGAAACTGGGCCTGGATGAATCCGTCTGCCCGGAGAACTCTCATCTGTTCGCCGCGATAGGAGCGGCGCTTGGGGCTGTTGCCGTAGGGACGGGGTCATCCCGCCCGGAACTGACAATCAGCGCGTTATTACATAATCTTGAGCATAATAAGACGATAAGGTATGAAATTGCGAGGCTTGCGCCGCTGTTTAAGGATGAAAATGAGTATAATGGGTTTATAAATGAGCATAAAGCGGACGTAGAGTATTCTTCACTTGAGGATTATGAAGGGCCGGCATTTCTTGGCATAGACGCGGGCTCCACTACCACGAAATTAGTGTTGATTGGCGAGGCCGGGGAGCTGCTGTTTTCGCATTATACCAATAACAAGGGCAATCCGCTGCGCGTCGTTATGGACTGTCTGTTGGAGATTTACCGCAAACTGCCCGATTCCGCGTACATAGCGCGCTCCTGCGTCACAGGCTACGGCGAGCATCTGATAAAGGCCGCGCTGCGTGTGGATATCGGCGAGATTGAGACCGTGGCGCACTACAAGGCCGCCGCCGCATTCGTGCCGGATGTGGATTTCATCCTGGATATCGGCGGGCAGGATATGAAGTGCATTCGCGTCAAGGACGGCGTTATCGAAAACGTCCTGCTTAACGAGGCTTGTTCGGCGGGCTGCGGTTCGTTTATCGAGACGTTCGCGAAATCGATGGGCTACACCGCCGCCGAGTACGCCGCGCTGGCGCGGTTCGCGAAAAACCCAATAGACCTGGGCTCCCGCTGCACGGTGTTTATGAATTCCCGCGTGAAACAGGCGCAGAAAGAGGGCGCGGAGCCCGCCGATATCGCAGCGGGCCTTGCGTACTCCGTAATTAAGAACGCTTTGCAAAAAGTCATAAAAATCACTGATCCCGCCGACCTGGGCAGCCGGATTGTCGTCCAGGGCGGCACATTCCTTAATGACGCCGTCCTGCGGGCCTTTGAGGCCGTTGGCGAACGCTCCGCCGTGCGCCCGGCAATCGCGGGGCTTATGGGAGCTTACGGCGCGGCGATTATAGCCCGCGAAGCCGCACTTCGCGATAACACCGTGGGAACGGGGTCATCCCGCGAGCAATCAACGATTTGCTCCGCCGATGAAATAACCGGATTAACCATAAAGACGACGCAAACCCGCTGCAAACGATGTGAGAACAACTGCGCGCTGACAATTAATACGTTTATTGAAGACGCGGCCGTCAATTTAGCAGCGGTTGGCGCCGAGTCTCCCGAATCCGGTATGCGGGCGATTAATAATCGCCCATACGAAGACCCGGCCATGCGGGCGAACACAGTCCGCCCCTACGGCAGCAATCCCGGCCCTAGCCGCCGTTTTGTGACCGGCAACCGCTGTGAACGCGGAGCGGGCGGCGAGCGGGCTTTTGGGGATTTGCCGAATTTATTCGCGTACAAGTACAAGCGCGTGTTCGACTACATACCGCTGGACGAGGCGTCCGCGCCCCGTGGCGTTGTCGGCCTGCCCAGGGTCTTGAACATGTTCGAGAACTATCCGCTGTGGCACACATTTTTCACGGACTTGGGATACTCGGTAAAGTTGTCTCCGCCGTCTTCGCGGGCCATTTATGAAAAAGGGATGGAATCCATGCCCAGCGAGTCCGTTTGCTACCCGGCAAAGCTGGCGCACGGCCATGTGACGGAGCTGATAGAAGCGGGGTGCGGCTTGATTTTCTATCCCTGCGTCGCGTATGAAAAGCGCGAAAGAGAGACCCCGGAGAATCATTTTAACTGTCCTATCGTCACCAGTTATCCTGAAAATATCAAGAATAATGTTGAAGATATCCGCGAAAAGGGGATTGATTTCCGTAATCCCTTCCTGACGCTCAACGACTTCGACGCCTGCGCCCGGGGCCTGTGCTCCGCGTTCCCGGAAATACCGGCTGGCGAGCTGCGGATGGCCCTGCATAAGGCATGGGACGAGCAGGCCCGCTTCCGCGCCGACGTAAAGGCGGAGGGCTTGCGCGCTCTGAACTTCATTAAAGAGCGTAATCTGCGCGGCGTCGTTCTGGCTGGGCGGCCGTACCACATCGACCCCGAGATAAACCACGGAATACCCGAAATGATCACGGGCTACGGCGTCGCCGTCCTCTCGGAGGATTCGGTGGCCGATCTGGGAGACGGTCTGCTGCCGCCCCTCGCCGTCCGCGACCAATGGATGTACCATTCCAGACTGTACGCCGCCGCCGCCTACGTCGCGCAATGCGGGCTGGACTTGGTTCAGCTGAATTCATTCGGTTGCGGGCTTGACGCTGTAACGACCGACGAGGTACAGGATATATTGAATAAATCCGGCAAGATATATACATTGCTGAAGATTGACGAGGTTAATAATCTGGGCAGCGCGCGTATCCGCATACGTTCGCTCTTCGCCGCGCTGAAGGAACGTGAAAATAAGAAAAATGGCTACATTGTCGAGGATTTAACTTTGCAAAATTTAGCTAAAACTCCGGGATTGCACAGCCCGAACAGGGTAATGTTCACCAAGAGTATGAAAAAGACCCACACAATATTGTCGCCGCAAATGTCACCTATCCATTTCCGGCTTGTGCAGGAGGCCTTCCGCTCCAGCGGCTATAATCTGCATGTGCTGCAGGACACCGGGCGTGACGCGATTGACGTGGGCCTGCGCTATGTAAACAACGACGCTTGTTACCCCGCCCTGATCGTTGTGGGCCAGATAATCAAGGCTATCCAGAGCGGTGAATATGACACGGACAACCTCAGCGTCGTTATGACCCAGACAGGCGGCGGCTGCCGAGCCTCAAACTATGTCGGTTTTATACGCAAAGCGTTGAAAAAGGCGGGCTACCCTAAAATACCTGTCGTATCTATTTCGGCTCAGGGAATCGAGAAGAATCCCGGCTGGCATTATTCACCAAGCCTCCTCAACCGCGCCGTGATGGCCCTGGTTCTTGGCGATTTATTGATGCGCGTTCTGTACCGCACCAGGCCCTACGAGCGGGAGCCGGGCAGCGCGGAAGCCCTTTATGAAGCCTGCAACGCCCGCGCCGTTCAGGCCGTAACCAGCGGGAAGCTGTCGCTGTATCGCGACGTTTGCCGCGGCATTGTTTCGAATTTCGACAATTTGCCGCTGCGTGACATACAGAAGCCTCGCGTCGGCGTCGTCGGTGAAATATTGGTAAAGTTCCACCCAATCGCCAATAACGACATCGTGCGCCTGCTGGAATCGGAAGGGGCCGAGGCCGTCGTGCCGGACCTTGTAGACTTCTTTCAGTACAGTTTCTACAATTCCAAATATAAACATAAATACTTCGGCGGGCCGGTTATGATGCGTAAAGCCACCGGCCTCCTTATTAACGTAATCGAGCTCTACCGCAGGCATATGCGGCGCGCGCTGGCGGAAAGCAAGCGGTTCGAGCCGCCCAAGTACATCGACGAGCTGGGCCGTCTCGCGAAGCCGATCGTCTCCCTGGGCAACCAGACAGGCGAAGGATGGTTCCTGACCGCCGAAATGGCCGAGCTGATTGAATCCGGCACGCGCAATATCGTCTGCACTCAGCCCTTCGCGTGCCTCCCGAACCATGTCACCGGCAAGGGGATAATAAAGGAGCTGCGCCGCGTCTACCCCGGCAGCAACATCGTGGCTGTGGATTACGACCCCGGAGCCTCCGAGGTAAACCAGCTTAACCGCATTAAGCTCATGCTCTCGCAAGCGGTCAATAATATGGAGTAAAGCCCTTAATAAGCCAGCAGCCGCTTTGGGTTCTCTCTCAGCATAATAGCCGGTTGATTCTATGACCAAGCAGTTTACGGGCTGGATAGAGGAACGGGTCAGCTTCATTGCCCCGGTGGCGGTGATACCCGGCGAGAACGAAATGGAAGCGCTTGCCAGCGGCGTCCTGCGGGTTCTGCGAGGGCAGGAAAAATGTAATGTATTCACAAAGGTGGAAGATTTATTATGAACAAAAACGGTCGATGGTTTTACGGGCTGGCGGGTTTTATAGTCCTGATATTCGCGGGGTTCGTCTATGGATGGAGCGTTTACGGAGCTTCTATCGGGGCCGACTTCCCGGAATGGAGCAAGGCGCAGCTTTCCCTGACATTTACGATTTGCATGGCTTGTTTCTGCCTGGGGAGCTTCCTGGCGGGGAATCTTTCTAAGCGGCTGAACGTCAGGGTGAACATTTATGTCTCGGCCGGTCTGTTCCTCGCCGGATTCCTGATAGCCTCCAGGGCGGAAAGCCTTTTTGTCCTGTACGCGGGCTATGGAGTGCTGGGAGGTTTCGGTTCTGGCTTCGCCTATAACGCTGTGATGAGCACGATAACGAAATGGTTCCCGGACAAACCGGGATTGATTTCCGGTATGCTGCTTATGGGCTTCGGTTCAAGCAGTCTTATGCTTGGGTCGGTCTTTACCGCTGTGACCCCAGCCCAGACAGGAGCCTGGCGGGCTACATTCCTTGTTATGGGAATCATTACGGCGGCGGTTCTGGCGGCAAGCTCCTTCTTCTTCAAGCCTCCGTCTCCCGGAACCGCTCCCGCCGGAACGGCAAAGGCAAAGAGCGGAGGCGGCCGGGATTATTCCCCCGCCGAAATGGTGCGCACTCCTTATTTCTGGCTTTTCTTCCTGTGGGCGATTCTTATAAGCGGCATCGGCCTTGCGGTTATTTCACAAGCGAAGGTCTTCGCTTCCGGGATAGGGCCGGATGTGGGCGGCGGGGTTTTGACCTTTGTCGTCGGGTTGGTTTCCGTGTGCAACGGACTTGGGCGGCTTTTATTCGGATGGCTCTTCGATAAGCTGGGATGGCGGACGACTATGATAACGGTGAACGGGGCCGGGTTTTTCAGCGTTATTATCCTGTTCGCCGCTTTAATATCCGGTCAGTTTTGGCTTGTCGTCCTGGGCTTTATCGTAACGGGCATATCTTACGGCGGCGCGCCTACAATGTGCTCCGCTGTAATCGGCGGCTTCTTCGGGCGTAAAAACTATCCCGTGAACTTTTCTATTATAAACATGAACCTGCTCGCCGCTTCTTTCTCGGGAACCCTTGCCGGAGCCCTATATGACGCAAGCGGCGGTTATACCACAACTTTAATCGCCATCGGATGCAGCGCCGCGGCGGCTTTCGCGGTTCTATTCTTTATCAGGGAAAGGGCATAGGCGGATATTATGCGTATCATAGATTCTCATGCCCATGTGGGCGACTTGTTCGCTGAGAATAAGAACATCCCTTAGGCTCGTTCTATTACTCAGCGGCCGAACTTAAAAAACCTTCGCCGATGAGCCGGAGGTGCTTGACATGGTGGGATATACAAATATGGCGGGGTTGATACTGGAGCAGGGATAAAGAAGCGCGCGGAGCCGGGGTGGTTACAGTCCCGGCTCCGCGGTTAGCGGAAAACCATAACTTCTCCGCGATTTCCTGAATCTGTTCAAGGGGCAGCTCTGTCAGTTGAGTGGCCTCCTCGATAGAGACAAATTCATGAAGAAGATTTTTCGAGACTTCAAGCCTGCCAAGTTGCTCCCCTATTTTCTTCACCCTCTGCTCCCCTGTTCGCTCCCCTTCCAGCCTAGCTCCCTTTATCCGTGCCGCGTTATCTCTAAGCTCCTTTTCTCTGGCTTCAATAAGCATACGGGCGTGCTTGTCCTTGTTCAGCTCAAGCAATTTATTTGCGGGGCTTCTCATGCTAGGATGCTCTTTATCCAACATGTCTAACGCCTCCTCACTGTCGGCTTCAATGAATTTCATCCACGGCCATAAGTCCGTTCCGTCATACTCTTTAGGCAGTTTAGGAACTACATCAATAAGTTTCAAACCCCTTTCAGGGAAGTGGCTTTGTAAAACAGGGGCGACCTGCCGTTTATTATGACGCGTGGCTATGTTTCAAACCCCTTTCAGGGAAGTGGCTTTGTAAAACGAAATGGAAGCTTTGGTGTTTGGAGATGAGTACACTCGTTTCAAACCCCTTTCAGGGAAGTGACTTTGTAAAACCCTAGCCATTTACAGCCCGCTCTGGGACTGGCTTTCAAGGCCCCAAAACACACACGATTATAAAAATGCCATAAAATGCCAAATGACACCGTAACACTTCCGTAATATTTAACCCCAAAAAATATGTTCAAAGACTTCGAAACGGCGCAAAATCAACGTTTAGCGTTATTCGACAAACCTTTTTGAAACCTTTCCATAGGATGGCGTTTTTAAGGGGGTAAAATCCTGTGGAAATTGTGTTCTTTCATTACCATAGCAAATTCAAAACAGGAAAGCAAACCTTTTCTAGATTACACGAAAATCGGTCATACTTTTGGATTTAAATATTCCCAGTGGTGGTCCGTCACTTATATAGTACAAAAAAGAAACGCTGTAAACCCTTAATTCTACAGCGTTTCCGGTGTTCTTATGAGTGGGCCTTCGGGGACTCGAACCCAGGACCGTCCGGTTATGAGCCGGATGCTCTAACCAACTGAGCTAAAGGCCCTCATACGGAGAAACGGTCTACATTATATCCCATGTTTAAAAATAAGTCAATAATAATTTTTTAGTTGAAAGAAGTTAGGGGTTGTATTATAATGGAAGCTGGCGTAAACTAGAACCTAGAGCCTAGCACTTATAAGGGGGTTTTTTATTGAGTTATTTATGGGCGTTCCTGCTGTCGCTGGTTATAACGATGGCGCTGATCCCGCCGCTGTCGTGGCTTGCGCGGAAGCTGGGGTATATGGATAAACCCACAGAACGCAAGCAGCATAAGCTCCCGACGCCGCTGGTGGGCGGGGTGGCGATGTTTCTGGGGTTTGTGCCTTCCTTCACGGTGTTCGTCGGGTTTGCGGATAAACAGTACGGCGCTATAATCGGAGGGGCGCTGATGATACTTATTATCGGCCTTGTGGACGATTACTGGAAGACGAGGGGAAAGGAATTCCCCGTTTTCCCCAGGGTGGTCGTTCAGCTTGGGGCGGCGGCGCTGGTGTTTGCTTTTGGCATACGCTTCGCTTACTTCACGAACCCCTTTACCGATCAAATGATACTCATCCACCCGGTTTTGCAGTTTGTGCTTACGGTTCTGTGGATTTTCGGCGTGACGACGGTTATGAACTTCTCGGACGGGCTGGACGGCCTTGCAGGGGGATTCTCAGGGATCACGGCGGCTACGTTCTTTATCTTATCTATATTTATGGGGCAGACGGATTCCGCCTTTATGTGCGCGGCCCTAATCGGCTGCGTCATCGCGTTTCTGCGCTTTAACTTTTTTCCAACAAAGACGAAGATATTTATGGGGGATTCGGGCGCGACGTTCTTAGGGTTTCTTTTAGCGGTTATATCGCTGCACGGCGCGTTCAAGCAGGCGACGGTGGTTTCGATGGCAGTTCCTATGCTGGCTCTGGGCGTACCGATATTTGACAATATATTTGTGGTTATCAAACGGTTCCTTTCGCGCAAGCCTATCTATAAGGCCGACGCGAGCCAGATACATTACAGGCTGATGCAGAAGGGGCTTAACCCTACGCAGACCGTGGCGTTCCTGTTCCTTGTGAGCCTGTGCCTTAACCTTACGTCCATTATTATAATGCTTTTATAGAAACATCCGGGAGGTAAACAACATGGGACTGACGGAAGCTGCGAAAAAGATAGCGCGAAAGATGATTCTGCCCAGGGAACTGGAGGATATTCTCAAATACGCGGCCGCGGAGATAATCATACCCGAGACGCGGGAAGAGCTGCTGGAAATGGCGATGGGCGGCAAGACCGACGTTTTTGACGTGACGTACGAGGTTAAAG
>JAISVU010000069.1 GCA_031271375.1 Clostridiales bacterium
TAAACTCCCCCCCAATGAAAGATAGTGAATGAATTTATATTTATCCCCCAACAACTACTTTCCTTCCCGTTTGCGCCCTCCAAATCGCCGCTAACTCCTCCATCCGCCCGGCCGCCGGAGTATAAAACTCATTATCAGGCTCGGTCATGCCGAAGCGCGCCCATTTATGGGAGCCGGTATTATGGTATGGAAGCAGCGCGATTTCCTGAACCGGGAATCTTTCGGCGTATTCCGCCATTTTCTCTATCTCGGGCTTTTCGCCGGGCCGTTCGCAAGCATACTCGTTCACCCCGCCGATTACAGGGACGCGCAGCTTAACCGCGGCCCCCGCTTTGCACAGTTTTTCAAGGTTGTCAAGTATTTCGGCGTTGTCCCGCCCTGTAAACTCCTTATGCAGGGCAGGGTCAAGCGTTTTAAAATCATAAAGGAACACCGGGGCGAACGGCAGAAGGTTTTCAAACCTCTCCCAGGGAACAGCCCCGCAAGCGTCTATCGCCGCGTCTATCCCCAGCTTGCGCAGACGGCTTAAAAGCTCGTCCATATATCCGGGCTCCTGGGACAGAGGCTCGCCTCCCGACAGGGTCGCCCCCCCGCCGGAATATGTATAGAACGGCGTGTCCCTGGCGATTATCCCGGCCAGCTCTTCCGGGGATATCTCGCGCCCGGCTCCTTCCCTGGCCCTGTAACAACAAACGTCCCAGCATCTTCCGCAGCCCCGGCAGCCCTCGGGGCCGCCGCCGCTATTGCAAACTCCTGCGCAGGCTCCGCAGCCCGCGCAGCGCTCGGGATAAAAGGCGGTTTGGGGCGCAAAGCTCTGCGTCTCCGGGTTATGGCACCATTTACAGCGCAGCGGGCAGCCCTTAAAAAACACAACGGTCCGGATTCCGCCGCCGTCGTGTATTCCGTAGCGCTGGATATTATTAATCATACATATCTTATAACATAAATAGGGTGTCCGAGTCAATAAAATACGCATGTGTGCAGTTAGGCTAAGTTTTGTTGACAAATGCCGCCAAATATGATATTATTTTCTTGTAATTTTAATTAATTACAAAAAAGAAGGAGGAATGTTTCCAATGAGGAAACTAATCGCAGTCATTCTTTGCACATTGCTGGCGCTTACGGCGCTGAGCGGCTGCGCAACGACCGGCGGTTCCGCGGAACCCGCATCATCGGCAGGCGACACTATTTACGTCCTCGGCCCGACTCCTGACCACGGATGGACGGCCCAAGCGGGCGTCTACGCCGAGAGCACCGTCGCCCAGATCAACGAGGCGGGCGAGTGGAACGCCGTATACATCAGCGCTTCCACAGGTGAGGAGCAGGTTGACCAGGTTAACACAATCCTCGCGAACGGGGACGCGGTCGGCGTTGTGTTTTTCGCGCTTGAAGACTCCGCCAGAGCGGGTCAGGAAGCCTTGATAGCCGCTGATATCCCCTTCATTTCCTTTGACCGTATCATTGAAGGGCCTGACCAATACTCAATACTCAACGCCTCCGGCGACAACTGGCAGTGCGGCGCGGGCATAGCCTACTGGCTGGTTGAAAACGGCATGGTGCCCGGTTCCACTATGGTCACGTTAATCGGAGACAACGGAACCGTTTGCTCCCGCCGTCAGGAAGGCTTTGAGCAGTTCCTCCTCGGCGAGCTGGAATATTCCGACGAGCACACCGGCGAGACTTACGGCATCGAGACCCCCTGGACGCAGGAAGAGATCGACGCCCTCTGCGCCGATTACCAGAACGTCTGCAACTGGAGCGCCGACGCCGCTTATGAGTATCTTGAGCAAAAGCTCCCCGAGATAGTGACCGCGGCGAAGGAGAACGACGGCAACCTCTACATCTACTCGATGGACGACGAAATGACGTTCGGTATGCTCGGCCTTATTGAGTCCAACGCTCTGGACGCGCAGACCAAGACCGACCTTGAAGACCTTAACGTCTACATATCCGCTATCGGCGGCATGGCTGAGCTTTACGCGGTTATGGACGGCACGGGGGCGCAGTCTCCCACGGCGGAGCAGTATTTTGAGGATATGATGTCGGTTTACTTCTCGCCGAAGATGATGCAGAACGTAATCGGGTATATGCTTGATTACCTTGAAGGAAACTGGGAATACGAAATCGGCGAGGGCAAGTACGAGCCGGTTTGGATTGTCGACGCGAACAACGTAAGCGAATACGAAGGCTTCACTGGGCACTCAAATTGAGAATTTGAATTGGGAATGGAGAATTGAGGGTTTTATTATTGTTTTAGGGCCTGTTCCCACTAATGGGCCGTGCAGATTTGCGAGATGATTTTACGCCATTCGCGAAGCGCGGCCGCAGGCATAATAAGAGATTATGTCAAGGCCGCGCGACAACTTGTACATTAGCAAGCAAAATGCGCTTGCTAATGTACCGGGGCGTAATAATCAGCCGCAAAGATGTGCGGCAGCTTAGTGGGAACAGGCCCTGGATTCTCAATTCTCCATTCATGTTCTTTAAGCGAGGTGTATTATGGCGTTACTTGAAATGCGGTCCATGTCCAAAAGCTTTGAGGGGATAAAAGCCCTCTCGAACGTGGATTATACTGTGGAAAAAGGAGAAATCAACGCTCTTCTCGGCGAAAACGGGGCGGGCAAAAGCACGCTCATGAACCTTTTATGCGGCGTGGTTCCTATCGACGAGGGCAGCGTAGTCTTTGACGGCAAGGCATATATGACGCCGCAGATACACCTAATGGAAAAGGCCGGCATCGCTTTCGTGCATCAGGAACGGAACGTTATAAACGACTTGCTTGTCTATGAAAACATATTCCTTCACCGCGAGCTTACAAAAGGCCCCCTGCTTAACAAAAAGGCGATGATTGCCCATACGGAGGAGCTTTTTAAGCAGCTTGACGTCAATATAAACCCGCTCGTGCTGGTAGGTACGCTTAAAACCAGCGAAAAGCAGCTCTTAGAGATATGCCGCGCGTTGGATTCCGACGCGAAGCTCTTTATTCTGGACGAACCGACCACATCGCTTTCCGGCGAAGAGGTGAAGCATCTGTTTACCATTCTTCGGAGGCTTCGGGATTCAGGCAAATCATTCATTTTTATATCGCATAAGCTAAACGAGGTTTTTGACTTATCCGACCGCTATACGGTCTTACGCAACGGCAGAACAATTTCGACAGGCCACATAAAGGACGTAACGCCGCACCGGATTACGCTTGATATGGTA
>JAISVU010000078.1 GCA_031271375.1 Clostridiales bacterium
GCTATACATGAATCTTGAAGCTAAGGGCGAGGGCATGGGAATACTCTATAGAATCGTATTAGGTGACGCTTACTATCGTGCGCCGGGTACTTATGCTGTCGCTGACAACACAGGTGGCAATTCTTCGTCAACGGCAGATGATGATAAAATCACATACGAGCAGGGCTACGATTATGGTTTTGGTATTGGAAAAAATAATCCTACCGCCAAAGAACTTGAATTTTTTGAAATACTTTTGAACGGTGCTTTAGCGAGGGGGGAAGCTACAGAAGATTATGCCAAAGGCGCACGCGAAGGTTTAGCTGTAGGTCTTAATCAATCTGTGACTTCTGCTCCAACAAACACCACACCCAACACTCCGACACCTTCCAATGGTAATGATATTACTACCTTTACTCCTAAATATGGCTCTAATGCGACCGCTACCCATGCCATCAACAGCGGCGGCAACGCGCCGAGCGGGGGAACGCTTGATGAGAAACTGAAAACAGCGAATGATAACAGAAATAAAGCCGAGGATAACTATGATGCTGCTTATCAAATATCGCGTGATTTTCTCTCTGCACCGGTTTCCTCTGCCGCCAATAACGCCATTAGTAAGTATTTTAGTAAATATGATGGGGAAATGCCGGAATATAATGGCTATGCTATTTATGGCGAAGTCGTAAATGGAGTTCCTAATGGTTACTGTGTGCTTCGAAAGGTTACGGGCTATTCCAATTATGGCTTTACAGAAGATACCGGAGATTATTCTATGGAAGGTACTTTTGTGAATGGGAAACTGAACGGAGAAGGAAGAGTAATAAACGGTGACATTATCATAGTAGGTGACTTCGTTGACGGACTTCCTTCGGGCAAGGTGCATATAGCAGACAATACCGGCGACTATTGGGGAAACTATAAGGGCGGGCAATTCAACGGTATAGGCAGGTATAAAGATAAAGACGGGAATGAATGGTATGGGGAATGGTCAAACGGAAAACTGAATGGCTACGCTAAACTATACGACGTTGAAAATTCAACTTACTACGCTGGATATTTTTCTGACGGTGTTCCATCAGGGGCAGGTTATGTAACCAATATCAACTACAATAGCATTGCCGCCAGTATGAACGGAACCGGCACAGAGTATATAGGCGAAGCGTGGGGTTATTTTAACGGATTTGAAATGACGGAGGTATATAGATACCATGAAATAACGTCTGACGAAAAAACAGCGATTTTGAATAAAGCGTTAGCAGACACGGAAGCGGCCAGCGCCATAATTAGCGCGACACTTAACGAAGCCAATGGCATCATCTTACAAGGGAATGCCAGTAGCGCGAAGATTTGGACGGATTCTGCCGCAAGAATTGACTTGTTCGAGAAAAGCCTTGAAGCAAGGCAACCTGCTCCGCAGTTCAAACTTGCGCCGAATTGGGGGTTTGATGAAGAAGGACTGTTCATATCAGGTAATTAAACCCACCATAAGCGGCTTAGAGCTAAACTTCACACAGAATAATTAAAGGAATGGGCGACGGATAAAACCGCTGTCCGTTCCTTTTTTCAGCCCGTCCAGCTTAGGAGCGAGATGCTTTACTATCAAGAGTCATCAAAGTTGATGTTTCCTAAAAAAGAATATTCCACGTTACCGAAAATTTCTCCTTGACAAATTAACCCCTATGGGACGGGGATATTTCTGGCTTTGAGTCGCAATCCCACGCTGACTTCGCTCTGATGGGTATCCTTGCGTTCTGGTGCGGCAAGGATACCGAACAAATGGAGCGTTTGTTCAGCCAATCCTCATTGGGTCAGCGCGGCAAGTGGAGCCGGGAGGATTACCGCCGGATAACGATCGTCAACTCTTTAAACGGCTGCAAGTCAATTTACAGGCCCAACCGTAAAAGAACCAGCGCCGCTTCGGATTTCAACGACAACTATTTTCAAAGTAACAACGTGGCGACATGTCTGACAAAACTTGCCCGCGACATTATCTCCCGCGATGTTCCGTGGCTGATTGACGGTTTCGTCATAAAAGGGGCGACGACAGGATTGCAAGGACTACCGGAAAGCGGAAAGTCGTTTCTGACCTGCAAGCTTGCCGTTGAGGTGGCCAATGGCGGTGAGTTCCCAAGAGCTGACGGTACTATGATGCGGCTCGAGCCGGGGAATGTTCTGCTCGCCAACTTCGACGACGCGCTGGAGTTCGGGATTAAGCCCAGGTTAGAACAAATGGGACTGACTCCTGCAGGCGCGGAACGGATTTCTTTTTTGGATCCGGAAGCGGCGGCGGGCATTACGTTTTATGATCCAAGGCTTGCCGAGGTGTTCGAAGAAACCAGGCCTGTCCTGGCTATCTTTGATACACTTCAGCATTTTATCGGCGGCGATGTTGACCTGCACCGGGCCAACGAAACCAATGCGGCGATGGTTCCGCTGAAACTTCTCGCGGAAAAGTATAACACAGCGGTTATCATTTTACAACACATCAGCAAGAATTCATCCAACGGCAATGGCGGGGCAAGCGTTTTGTGGGGCCTGGGTTCCACTGCGATAAACGGCCTTTTCCGTGCCGTATGGACAGTGGGTAAGGTACGCGGCGAAGACGAAACTCTCCGTGCCTCCGTATCCAGCAAGAACAACCTACTTCCTTATATCCCGGCTGCTCTCCAGTTTTCGCTTTCTCAAAGTGACGGGTTCCAGTGGCGTGAGGTATGCCGGGAAATAACCGCTCGTGACCTAATCAGGGGCGACAGCGACAAAGGCAGGGGGCGGCCTACAGGGCGAAGGGATGGAGCGGAGGAATTTATACGCAATAAGCTGGAGGGCGGAAAAGCTAAAGCTTCTGACGTATTATACGCTGCGGAGGAAGCTGGATTCTCAGAGAGTACAATTAAGAGGGCCAAACACCATCTGCGTGTTAATACATGCCAGGAGGGACGCGAATGGTTTTGGAGCTTGCCCGAGAACGATTTTCTTTTATGAGGAATAGTGGTCCCTCTGACAACAGACAAGCCAACAACCTCTGTGTTTATCACGTTTTCACGATTTAATCGAGGATTTTGGACTGTCAGGGGGTCAATATTCCTTATATTTGGAATTATGAACCCCTGACAACAG
>JAISVU010000338.1 GCA_031271375.1 Clostridiales bacterium
GCTACGGCCCGGGGCCTGTATGTTATCGTTGACTGGCATATGTTGTCGCCAGGCGACCCGACGGACGAGCGGTATCTCACGGCGGGCCTTGCGGCGGACGACATGCCCGAGGCCTTCCTCGCGCTGAGGGACGCCAATCCCGGCTGGACGGGCCCTCAGGTCTTCTTCGCCTACATAGCCCAAAAATACGGCAGCGCGGGCAACATTCTCTATGAGCCCGCAAACGAGCCCAACGGCCTGGGCGGCCAGGACGAACGCTTTGAAGTATGGAGCGCCAAGCTCAAGCCCTATTTTGACAGCGTTATATCCGTAATACGGATGTATGACGAGAACGGCATTGTCATCTGCGGCACCGACAACTGGAGCCAGTTCGTGGACGCTCCGGCGAACGACCCGATAGACGACCCCAACGTCATGTACGCAATGCACTTCTATTCCGGCACCCATGACGCGGGCTACGAGCCCGACGACGAAGCGCCCGAGATAATGGGCGACTATTGGCTTAGGAAGATGACGGACGCCGCGCTGGACGCTGGCCTTGCCGTTTTTTGCTCCGAATGGGGCGTAAGCACCTCCTCGGGCGACGGCGGCCCGTATATCGACTTCGCCGAGCGCTGGGTCAAGTACATGGAAGACAGGGGCATCAGCTGGGCGGCGTGGTCTATGGCTAAAAAGAACGAGATTTCAGCGGCGTTCTTCTCGCACACCTCCGACGCGCCCGAGGGTTCTTGGCCCGCCGACGAGGTCTCCGTTGCGGGCAAATTCTACCGCGCGATGATACGCGGCGAAGCCTCCCCCGTTTACAGCGACCGCAGCCCGGTGACGGGTTTCGATACGGGCGAGTTCATGTTCGAGCCCCAGGCGGACAACCCAAACGCGGACATTACCGTGGAAGCCGCCGAAATAGCAGGGCTTACGCTCGCGAAGGTCTCGGGCGTTACGCCGAACGACATATGGAACAACCGTATCGCGCTGCAGGGCATTCAATCCCTGTTCGGCATATATCTGGATCTGACCTTCGACGTTTATCTGGACGCCTCGGCCCTTACGGCGGAAGGCCCCGTCTTCACCTCGAAGCCGGTCTTCCAGTACGAGCCCAGCTGGTGGTACGACGCGATACCCGAGGTTCAGCTGACGGCGGTGGACTTTACCGAAGGCCCCGAAGGGTCCGGGCTTGCTAAGGCGACGGTAGCAATGCCGTTAGCGCCGCTTGCGGCGGCCCCGGCGCAGGCGGCGGAGCACCTGGTGCTGCTTATCGCGCTGGGCGACGGCTCCGCCGGTCTGGACGTTTATATTGACGAGGTGGCCTTCGCTACGGAGTTTAACGGCGATGTGAGCAAGCTCCCCGAGCTGCCCGACGAACCGGGGGCGTTCGTTAAGCTCCCGTTCGACTTTGAGTCGGGCACCAGGGAAGGCTTCGCTAAGGAAGGCGATTCGCGCATAGACAACAAAGACCTGTCCGTCGGCATGGCCGAGAGCCTTGCCCTTATGTTCCCAGCGTCCTTCGCAATAGATCAAAATACATGGGAGGCCGGGGTGCGTATCGGCAGCGCCCACGCCCTCAGCAGCGGCGATTATACCGCCGATTACTGGGCCGGCGTCACCGCGATAACAATGGATGTATACCTTGAGCCCGGCAAGGCGGCCCATGGCGTGCTGGAGCTGAACTTCGCCCCGATTCCCGCAGGCGCGGGCTATTGGCACCAGGCCGGTATGCAGGTTATCGACCCGGTAAGCGGCGGCGAAACGGTAATAACCCCGGACGGCGCGGAGCTGTTAAAGTTCACGCTGTCCCAGCCCTTCACAGTGACCGATTACTCGGAGCCCGTGCTGCCCCGCAACCTGGTGCTGGCGCTGGCCGGTAACGCCTGCGACTACGCGGGGAACATTTGGTATGATAATATCGCGTTTGAATAAGTCATAACGTTTGAATGAGCGCACAAAAGGGAGCGGCTCAAAAGGCCGCTCCTTTTAAATTTATATATGATTATAAATTATTGCAAAAACTCAACAAAAACCTTGCGTCCGCGTTTCCGCTCTGTTATAATAGAAAAGTTCAAAATACGCACACAGCTTAATCGTCAGGTGATGTTTTTGATAAAATCCCAGATAAGCTGTGGAGGACTAACCTGGAGGTATTAAATGAGCGTTATTTCAATGAAGCAGCTGCTTGAGGCCGGCGTCCACTTCGGCCACCAAACGCGGCGCTGGAACCCCAAGATGGCGGAGTACATCTTCGCCGAGCGCAACGGCATCTATATCATCGATCTGCAGAAAACCGTAAAAAAGATCGACACCGCGTACCGCGCCGTGGCCGACATCATCCGCGACAACGGCACCATCCTCTTCGTCGGAACAAAGAAGCAGGCCCAGGATTCGATCAAAGAAGAGGCCGAACGCTGCGGCATGTACTATATCAACGAACGCTGGCTTGGCGGGATGCTTACCAACTTCAAGACTATTCAGCTGCGCGTTAAGCGCCTTAAAGAGCTGGAACGCATGGAAACCGACGGTTCCTTCGACGCGCTTACTAAAAAGGAAGTCTCAAAGCTCATGCACGAGAAGGAAAAACTCTCGAAGAACCTGGGCGGCATAAAGGAAATGGACACGCTGCCCGACGTGCTGTTTATTGTGGATCCGCGCAAGGAACATATCGCGATTCTTGAAGCCCACACGCTGAACATCCCCATCGTGGCTATCGTGGACACCAACTGCGACCCCGACGAGGTGGATTACGTTATCCCGGGCAACGACGACGCAATACGCGCCGTTAAGCTGATTGCGGGGAAGATCGCCAACGCCGTAATCGAGGCGCGGCAAGGCGCGATGGGAGAGGTTTCCGGGGATTATTCGGGCGATGCGTCGGACGAGGACGAATATGACAGCGAGGACGAGCCCTACTCCGAGCCCGGCGAAACCCCGGATGAAGTCTCGTTCGAAGAGGCCGTCAACGAGCCCCCGGCGGATTTTTGATATATTCTAGTTATAAAATAATCAATCTGAAAGGTGAATGATATATGGCTTCAATATCCGATATGATAAAAGAGCTGCGCGAGCGTACAGGCGCGGGCATGATGGATTGCAAAAAAGCCCTGGGCGAGAATGAGCACGATATCGAGATGGCTATAAAGTACCTCCGTGAGAAGGGGCTTTCCGCCGCGGCCAAGAAAGCCGGGAGAATAGCGGCCGAGGGCATCTGCGGCGTAGCGGTTTCCGGCGACGGTAAAAAGGCCGTCGTAGTCGAGGTCAACTGTGAGACAGATTTTGCGGCTGCTGGCGAGAAGTTCCAGGCTTTCGTCAAGTCCGTCGAGAACCAGGTAATGAACAGCTCCGCCGCCGATATCGATGCGCTCCTTGCGGAAAAATGGCAGGCCGACCCGTCTTTGACCGTAGCCGAGGCCGTTTCAACAATAATCGCCTCCGTGGGCGAGAATATCAATATCCGCCGGTTTGAGCGCGTACAAAAGACGACGCCCGGCGCGTTCTGCACCTATATCCACGGCAACGGGAAGATCGCGGTTCTCCTTGATATCGAGACAGAGAATCAGGACCAGGTAAACGACGCGGCGCTTGAGGCGGGCAAGAACGTGTGCCTGCAAATCGCGGCGATGCTGCCCAAGTTCGTCAGCAAGGACGATATCCCGCAGGATTTCCTGGAGAAGGAGAACAGCATCCTAACGGCGGCCGCGATGAACGAGAACGCCCAAAGCGAGAAACCCAAGCCCGACAAGGTTATGGAAAACATCATTAAGGGGCGCCTTAGCAAATATCTGGCGGAGATTTGCCTGATGGATCAGGAATACGTTAAGGACAACCAGTTTACCGTAAAGCAGTACCTGGACGGGGTCGCGAAGGAACTGGGGACGCCTGTCACCGTAAAACGCTTCGTTTGCTTTGAGCGCGGCGAGGGTATCGAAAAGAAGACTGAGGATTTCGCCGCCGAGGTGGCGAAGGTGACAGGAGCGTAGACTAGAGCTCAGTTAAAAGAAGAGACGAGAGCCCAGACAGCTACTTTAAAAAAGGCGGAATGCCTTTTGGATAAGCCGTCTGGGCTTTAAAATTGAATTTTTTAATTTCGGGCGGGAAGCGTGGAAGCAATCCTTAGCCCTTGTTCTTGTAAATTTGGGGTCGCTGCATATTGTCCGGCTAGCTGAACGCCTCTTCCAATATCTCTTCCGCCACGGGTTTTTCAATATCGTGGGAGAGAATGATTTCGCTGAGGATGATCTGTTTTACGGTGGTAAGCATCTTCTTTTCGGCGGAGGACAGGCCGCGCTCCCGCTCCCGCTGGCGCAGATTGCGAAAGACCTCGGCTGATTCGTCAATATACCCGGTCTTGATCTTTTCCATGTTTTCTTTATATCGGAGATTCCAGTTGTCGTTCATTTTAATCGGACGAACCTTTACGCTCTCCATAGCGTCCATGATATCCGTGCTGGGCATTACCGGCCTTATGCCGACTTTGTCTGCGTTCTTAACGGACACCATGATTTTAAGGTTGCCGACGGGAATGCGCAGAACATAATACGGCTGCGCCGTGCCGTCAATCTTTTTTTCCTCAAGATCCTCGATAATCCCGGCCCCGTGCAGGGGGTAGACGACCTTATCTCCTATTGCGAACATTACATAACACCCCTAATTTTGCATCTTCCGCGTCCAGCAAACAACGAACAGCCATGCTTTATTATTATACCACATTTCACATAATAAATCAAAAATAATTTTCTGGTAAGCCTTTTCCTGTTTCTATTTTTGTCTCCTGTCAAACTCGGGTTGTAATTGATAATTAATTTTTGGCAAACGGGCTGGATTTGTGTTATAATGTTTTAAACAATAACTATTAGGAGAACCAATATGCAGAAGACCAAGATCATATGCACGATAGGCCCGGCGTCGGAGGATCCGGCTATCCTGCGCGAGATGATGCAGTGCGGGATGAACGTAGCGCGGCTTAATTTTTCCCACGGGACGCATGAAGAGCATTTAAAGAAGGTTGAGAACATAAAGGCGCTGAGGGAGGAGCTCAAGCTCCCCATCGCGATACTGCTGGACACCAAAGGCCCTGAGATACGCGTAAAGACCTTCGCGGACGGAGAGGTAAACCTTGAGACGGGGAATACCTTTACACTGACAACAAGGGATGTGGAAGGAACCGCCGAGATCGTTTCCGTCACATATCCCGCCTTGCCCGCAAGCGTAAAAAAAGGGACGCGCATCCTCTTGGACGACGGCCTTATTGAGCTTGCCGTCGACAGCGTCGAAGGGCAGGACATCGTCTGCAGCGTTGTATTCGGCGGAACGCTGTCTAACCGCAAGAGCCTTAACCTGCCGGGCACCAGCGTAGACATGCCCTATATCAGCGAGGCGGACAAGGTTGACCTTAAATTCGCCTATGACAACGATGTGGATTATATCGCGCTGTCCTTCGTGCGTACCGCGAACGACGTTTACCAGGCAAAGAACTTTTTGGATTCCTTCGGCCCCAGCCGCTGCGAGCTTATCGCGAAGATCGAGAACGCCGAGGGCGTGGACAATATTGATGAAATCATCCGTGTTTCCGACGGCATTATGGTCGCGAGGGGCGACATGGGCGTCGAGATTCCGTTCGAGGAGCTGCCCGGCATCCAGAAGTCATTGATCGGCAAATGCTATTCAGCCGGGAAGAAGGTCATCACCGCCACTCAGATGCTGGAATCCATGATACGCCAGCCGCGCCCAACCAGGGCCGAGATAACGGACATAGCAAACGCCATCTACGACGGCACCAGCGCCCTGATGCTGTCGGGCGAGACGGCCTCGGGCAAGTTCCCTATCGAGAGCCTGCGGACGATGGTGAAGATCGCAATGAGAACCGAAGCGAACATTGATTATAAGACGCTGTTCGCCAGTTATAAATACGGCCACGGCAACACCGTCACCGACGCTATCAGCCACGCCACCTGCACGACAGCCCATGACCTAGGGGCCGTCGCCATCGTCGCCGTGACGATACACGGCAGCACGCCGCGCATGATATCGCGTTTCCGGCCCAACACCCCGATTATCGCGATAACGCCGGACATTAAGACATACATGCGTTTGTCCCTCAGCTGGGGCGTTATTCCGCTCCTCAGCGAATACATGGATTCCTCGGACGACGTGTTTAACAACGCGTCGAAGAAGATTCTTGAGGCGGGGCTTGCCGCCGAAGGCGACTTAATCGTTATAACGGGCAGCGCTTCCCAGCGTTCCAGCATCACCAACATGCTCCAGGTGCATGTGCTGGGGAACATCGTGGTCAGCGGCGTCGGCAAGGGCCTTGAGCCCGTGTTCGCAAAGGCTTGCGTTATCAGCGGAAGACAGCCGTCTGCGGAATTTTATGACAACAGCATCATCGTTATCGATAAAACCACCGAGGATTCCCTCCAGCTGCTGCGGCGGGCCGTAGCCGTCGTTACGGAAGAGGAATACCAGGTCTCGCGCATTGCCGCGGCGGCGTACTCGCTGGGCATCCCCCTCATCACGTCGGCGACCGACGCGACGAAGCTGATATCCAACGGCAGCGGCATAGTCGCGGATCCTGTAAGGGGCGTTGTTTATAACGGGGAGCATGTGCAGGGGCAGAGGGTGTGAGGCGCTTTCATCCATCCTTCAATATACGAAGCCAATCCCTGCGGCCATATAATACACGCAAGACTGAAACAGTTTCATCATCATCACGAATAATGAAGAAGACAAGGTGGGATTTGACAACAATCACCCGATAACCTTTATAAGCTAAATAATCATCGTGTACAAGCGGAAATCGGGCTGGATATTCTTTCAAGGATCGAATAGCTGCGTCAAGTAATGATATACGCAGCTCCGCCGCTGTCGGATTCTGTAATTCGACTGCAATGTATTGCCATATATTTCGCATGTCAGTCTGCGCGGTCTCAATGATACGGATATTATATTCCATATATATCCTTCTTGAAGTTTGCAAAGAAATCGTCATAATCCATGTAATTCCCTGCTTTTTCAACCTCGATAGCTTCATCAAGCAGACTGTATAGCTCGTATCTCCCGCAGAGTTTTTCGTAGGCTTCAATACTCATTACCGCTAAATCACCATAACCGTTCTTTGTTATAAATATCGGTTCCATGCGGGAATGGCATAATTCAGAAACATCGTTGTAATTATTACGCAGATACGCGCTGGGTTTAATTGTAATCATTGAACGAACCTCCTTAATGATATAACAATATTATACCCAAATTCGGCTACAAAATCAACCTTTAGTTTACCCCCTGCAAAGCAGCTTCGCAGGGGGTAAACATCATACAATCTTAACCACGGTCGTTAGGCAGCCTGACAGCGCGTTCCGGCGTGGTCGCGGCGATATATGCGTCCGCGAATGGCTTGGCATCCTTGCCTTCCAGCATATCCCGGACGGCGTCAATCAGCGCGTCAATATCTTCCTTAACGGTGTAGAGGCCGAAGCTGACGCGCACCATGCCCTCATGGGTCACGCAGGCCGTGTCGCTTTTATCGGATTCCCGATGGCCCAGCAAGCGATCCACATAGGTATGGGCGCAGAACTTGGCATGGCGCACCGCTATCGCCGCGTGCCAGGACAGGTATTCCGCAACAGCCTTGTTCTCCTGCATCTTGAGGTTGAACGTCAAAATCCCTACCCTGTCGCCGATGTCGGCGCTGTCGCCGTATAGCAGCACCTGGCCCATGTACTCGCCGTTCAACGCCTCAAGGCGATCCAGCGCATATCGCAGCAGCTCCTGTTCATGCTCCTTTATGCGCTTGAACCCAAACTCCCTCAAGAAGCGCATGGCCTCCAGCATACCCACGACGCCGGCGTAATTGGGGGAACCCGCTTCATAGCGATCCGGCTCGGGCGAGTACACCACGTCGTCGTCCGTCACCTTTTCAACTATTCCGCCGCCGTAGAACACGGGCAGGCGGGCGTTAAGCACGTCCTTCAAGCCGACTATCGCGCCGCCGCCGTATGGCGAATACATCTTGTGCGCGGAGAAAACGAAGAAGTCTATATCCCTGTCCTCGCTACAATCCGCATTACAATCCTCATTGCTGCGCATTGAGAAGGCCCGGTGGGCCACTATCTGCGCGCCGTCCACGATGATCTGCGCGCCGTATCTATGGGCTATCCCGGCGATCTTATGTACGTCGTTCACATAGCCGGTGACGTTGGAGGCCGCAGTAACGGCCACATACTTTATCTCATTCCTGCGTACCTTCTCGCCGCTCTCCAGCTCCACCTCATAGTTATATTTTTCCAGGATACGCTCATAGTCGTCCAGCTTCAAGCGCCCCTTTTCGTCCACGTCCACATAGACCGTCCGCGCGCGTTCACGCCAGGGCAGATCGTTGGCGTGGTGCTCCATCCGGGTGGTGAGCACCCTGTCCCTCGGGCTGCCGATGAGCGCGGAGGCCAGCTTGTTCATGCCGTCCGGGGTGCAGTTGGTATAAATAACCGTATACTTTTCGCTGTCCGCACCGACGAAGGCCAGCACTTCGTCGCGCCCGTCCGTATAAACCTTGCTGGAGGACTGGGACTTTTGGCCTGTTCCGCGCCCTATGGAGCCGTACATCGGCATAAGCCGGTTGATTTCGTCAATAACCCGTATCAGCGGCGGCGTGGTGGCGGCGCTGTCCAGGTTGACCGCCGCTTTTGTACCGCCCGAATAATCAACCTCTTCGTCCAGACCGAGAAACATGCCGCGTACATCTTCGTCTATCATGCTTATGCCTCCTGTCAGTTACACAGAGCGTTCCAGACAGTCCAGTATTCGGCGGATTTACCGTCCTCGGTGACGACGATGCCTATCATGCCAATACAGTTATTAAAGCAGCCGATTTCGGAGCTGCTCCCTTCCTCCGGGCCAAGCTCCTTTTCCCCAAAGTTTTCGCCGGAGGCGAGAACCTTGACCATAAACATCCCTGACAGATCGGGGGTCTTCAAGTGTTCGGACGGATTGTCTGAGTTGATCTCGCCCATCCAGTTGCTTGTGGTGTGCTGAAGAATGATTCTCCACTTCTTCAACAGCTTAGGGGTGTCGTTATTGGGCGATATGTAGGCGAAAAACTGCGCGCCTCCGCCTAGGCCAAACGACTTTGAGACATTTGCGGTACCTAACATGCTTAACCCTCCTTGTGTGGTCTTATGAGTACATTAAGCATGATAACATTAATGTTAAAAAATGTCAAATTTTTATTTATACCTCTTTTGATAACCGTGATTTCATAACAAAGAACACGGCGGCGGCGATAACTTCAATAACGACTATCACTGCCTGCTTCCGCCTCTGTCGAATATCTGGCGCGGCAGCGACAGCACGCACATAATGCCTATCGCGATGACGCCGGTTATCTTCACGGTCTCGATACCGTATTCCATCGCCTTTAGCGTGTCATTTGTCATAACAAGCTCGTACATCGTATAATAAATCCCCGCGCCGGGAACCAGCGGAAGGATGCCGCCGATGAGGTATACCAGCACCGGGGTTTTCCTCGCATATGACAGCACACGGCTTATAACCGTGAGCGTAAGCGTCCCGGCGAAGGCTCCCAGCACAGTGGCGCCGGGGAAAAAAAACAGGATAATGCCCCGGGCAAGCCAGCCCGCCGCCCCTGTTATCCCGCAGAAACACAGCTCCCGCCGGGGGATGCTGAAGAGCATAGAGAACGTGACGGTGGCGGCAAAGGCGACG
>JAISVU010000227.1 GCA_031271375.1 Clostridiales bacterium
CGCGGCGTAAGTCTGGCTGTGCCCGGGGCTGGAATCCTCGCCGGTCAAATAGCTGCGAATAGCGGCGTGCATGGATTCTGTCGATGAGCTTCCGTCAATAACAGGGTATTCCGGTAAAGTCATAGGCGTTTTATCCGCGAGGCCGTCGTGATCTATATCCGCCTCCCAAATAATCGAATCGGCAGTTTTATTTTCAACGCATCCGAAGAAAGAAACTGCTAAAACGAAGATAAATAAAAATATAAAGGGTTTTTCAAACATTGGCATCACGCCCCTTATCAAGGTTCAGAATCATATTGCAGGCTCTTTAACACTACACCGAACACAGAGTATATTGAACGTAGGGGCGGAGTCAAAGTAGGCGCGATTTTGCGCCGGTTTCCCGCCCGCCGCTATATGGCATAGGCTGTTTTTCCATTGCTTATTTTCACATTCGGGCGGCATAACGCCGCCCCTACAACTTTACATCAGTCCTATGTTCGTTGTAGTGTTAATCAGCCGACAAAAAGAAAAGCCCTAAGACTTTTCTCACTCAACATCCTTATCCACATTTGTTCCGACGCCTTTGACGACGGCAGCCTCCATAAACTTATTGGCGAAGTCCTGGGTTTTGGCTTTGCTCTTGGTCATTGTCATCGTCTCGCCGCCGGATATATAGCTCTTACCGCATTCCGGGCATACGGCCGAAAAGAGGCGGACTGTGCTGTACGCTACCTTGTCTTCCTGGGCCGCTTTGGCGGCGTTGCGGTTCACATGCTCCCTTTCGTGACTGGCGACGGCAGTGGCGGCCATACCGGGGCTCAACTTAGTCGGAGACTTGAAGGACACCCCGGGGTCGCCGGACGCGTCCTGATAAGTACGGTTAGCGCAGGTCTCGCATTGAACCTGGCCCAAGCGCTTCATCTGCTTTATTTCAGAATCGCCAAAGCCTTCGTCCCTCAGCTGGGCGTCCGTCGCCATCGGGTTCACCGGAGGTTTGGACGCGGCAACGCTCTCCGGCTTTAATTCGGGTTTTGCTTTTTGCGTTAAACCTTGCGCCTCTTGAGGCTTATCAACGAAATACAGCCTGGGGTCGTAAGAAGCCTCAGCCCGCTCAATTCGCATTTATTCAAACGCCTCCCATCCGTTAAAGTAACTATCTGGGCTCTCGGTTCTGAGCTCTCTGCTCTAGTCAATACTTCCCAAAGTCCTTCTTGTTGTACTCGTAACTGCCGTCAAAATCCACGGCTTTAATCACGCTGACCACGCCGACAGAGCTCTTTTGCCTAGACTGGGAGGCAGGGGGGGAAGCCGGGTTTGCTGTGCCCGCAGCAGCGCCTAAGGCCGGTTTCGCAGTGCTTGCCGCCGTTCCGAACGCCGGCTTGGGAGTGTTTTGCATGTTCCCTATAACCGGTTTGGGTTTGTTTATTGTCGTTCCAAGAGCGGGCTTTGCCGCGGGGGTTACAGTGCCTAAAGCCGGTTTAGCCGCCGTTCCCCCTAAGGTAGGTTTATTGGCGGCAGGCAATCCGCCGAGGGCCGGTTTTTGCGGGGTAAAAGCGTTCACACGGGGCTTATTAAGCGTACCGGCGCCGGTAACGCCTGTAGTGACTGCGCTTTTAGGCTTGAGAGCCGTTGAGGGGTTTGCGGTAAAAGGAGTAGTTGTCTTAGCGGAACTTTGAGCCGAGGCCCCCTTTTTTATAGCCTCCAGACGGGCGGCAAGCTGTTCCGCGGCGCTTTTATTGTTCGTATCCTGGCCCATGATTACCACCTTCCGCATTGCTTATTATCTGGCGTAATATAAGCTCCGCGCTTTTAAAATCGTTATTTGTCGTTATCTTTATATTGTCAGGGCTGCCTGCGGTCAGCTTAACCCTTCCGCCGAGGCGTTCAATAAGGCTCGCGTCGTCATAACCGGCGAATCCCTGCTGCGCCGCGGTCTCATGCGCGGTTATAAGGGCGTCCAGCCAAAAGGCTTGAGGCGTCTGGGCGAAAAAGAGTTTATCCCTGTCCGGCGTCTGTTCCGCAAAACCGCCCGCCGATATTTTAACGGTTTCGGTGACGGGAACCGCCGCCACGGCGCCGCCGCAGTCAAAAGCAGCGTCTATAACGCCGTTTATTATACTATATGCGGTCAGCGGCCTCGCCGCGTCATGGATAAGAACGAGGGCGGGCTTATTGGCCGCGACGCGGGTTTTAAGCGCGATAAGCCCCGCAAATACGGATCCTTGCCTGGTTTTTTCGCCGTTCACCGTGGTTATGGTTTTTTTGTAGTTTCTTGAAATTTTCGCCCACTCGGCGGCATAACGTTGGTTGATGACCGTTACGACGCCGTCAATCGCAGGATGATCCTCAAACAGCTCGAAGGCGCGGGCTATTATGGTCTTGCCGCAAAGCTCCCTAAACTGCTTAGGTAAACCTGTTCCCGCGCGGGCGCCGCTCCCTCCCGCCGCAAGCACGGCGTAACAGGGAGCGTTTCTATACATTCTTCCTTGCGTTTTCCTTCCGGGCGATGATCATAGCTTCCTTCCAGGTGTCCCGGAAGTCGCGGGTCAGTTCCCTTACCTCGGTAAGAATGGCTTCGTCCTTTTTCATGTTGGCTTCAATCAACCGTTCGTGCATGTAAATATAAAGCTGATCCATACTGTGAGCGACAGGATAGTCCATGTTAAGCGTGGCGCGGAATTCCAAGATAATGGCCTGGGCCTTCTGTATCAACCTGTTTGATTTTGTGTAATCCTTCGCCTGTATAGCCAGGATGCCCTGGTTGATGAATTTAATCGCTCCGTCGTAGAGCATCAGGACAAGCTCTTCCTTCGAGGCCGACATTATAACGTTATATAGCTGTTGCTGTAATGGATTCTTCACGTTAAACCTCCGCTCTGATGGTAATGCTTTAATGCTACTCTATACTATCCGGCCGGGCGATGGTCATCGCTTCTTTCCAGGTATCCCGGAGATCGCTAATCAGCTCCCTTACCTCGGCGAGGATGGCTTCATCCTTATTCATATTGGCATCAATCAGCCGTTCGTGCATGTAAATATATAGCTGATCCATGTTGTTGGCGACATCGTAGTTCATGTTTAGCGTGGCGCGGAATTCCAGAATAATTGCCTGCGCTTTTTGTATCAGCTTGTTTGATGCTGTGAAATCCTCAGCCTGTATGGCTAGGATGGCCTGGCTGATGAATTTGACCGCTCCGTCGTAGAGCATCAAAACAAGCTCTTCCTTTGAGGCTGACATTACATCGTTATATCGATGCTGATCCGATGGACTCCCCATAATAAGCCTCCGCTCTGAATATTATGCCACGATTGACATTCACTATTGTTATTTTATATTACCAGACGGATAAAAGTCAACTGTTTTAGCTTGGCAGACCGAGTCTTTTATGCTTCCGGCTTTACTATACTGGTATTATCGGCTCGGCTTATTATTAACTTGACATGTTGTAATTAAATTGATAAATTATAGCTATGGAACCAAATATAGTCAGGAGGAGTTCATATGCGAGATAAAGAGATGATAGCCATGCTCCTGGCAGGCGGTCAAGGGAGCAGGTTAGGGGTTCTGACAAAGACCAAAGCAAAACCAGCCGTGGCTTTCGGCGGGAAGTTCCGCATAATCGACTTCCCTCTTTCCAACTGCATAAATTCCGGCATAGACACAGTCGGGGTTTTAACGCAGTATCAACCGCTGCTCCTCAACCGGCATATCGGTATCGGGGTGCCCTGGGATCTGGACCGGAAAAACGGCGGCGTTACGGTTCTTTCACCCCACCAAAAAAACGACAACACCGGCGATTGGTATTCCGGTACCGCTAACGCTATTTTCCAAAACATGGATTATATTAACACATATGATCCTGAGTATGTGCTTATCCTTGCCGGGGACCACATTTACAAGATGGACTATTCAAAGATGCTTGACTTCCACAAAGAACATAAAGCGGACGCCACTATCGCCGTGCTCCAGGTGCCGATTGAGGAAGCGCACCGCTTCGGGATTATGAACGCCAAGGAGGACGGCGAGATATACGAGTTTGTGGAAAAACCGCAAGAACCTATAAGCAATCTGGCTTCGATGGGCATCTATATATTTACCTGGAAGGTGCTTCAAGAGGCTCTTATCAAAGCGGATAAGCTCTATTCCGACAGCGATTTCGGCAAGCATGTTATACCGATGATGCTGGACGGCAAAAAGTCTCTCTACGCGTATACGTTCAACTACTATTGGAAGGACGTGGGAACGATTCAATCCTACTGGGAGACGAACCTTGAGCTGATAAAGACCGTGCCTGACTTCAACCTCTACGAGGATTTCTGGCGTATTTACACCAACTCAGACCACCAGCCGCCGCAATACGCGGGTGAGCACTCGGATATTAGGGCCAGTTTTCTTTCGGAGGGGAGCGAGGTCTTCGGGAAGGTGTACAACTCCATACTGGGGCCAGGGGTTATCGTGGAGGAAGGAGCCGAGGTTATCGACTCGATTATCATGGCTAACTGCGTTATCGGCGAAGGGGCTTACATAAACCGCTGTATCATGGACGAGGGATGCGTTATCGGCGCGGGCGTTCAGATAGGCGTTGGGGACGACAGTGTAAACGTCCTCCAGCCCAAGCTGTACAACACGGGCATAACCGTTATCGGGGAATTCTCGATTTTGCCCGATAACGTCATAGTCGGCAAGAACTGCGTAATAGACGGCGTCACCGGAATATCCGATTATCAAGATATGTCGCTTCCCAGCGGCGAGTCCATCATTAAGGCTATGGGAGGGAGCTTATGAAGGCGATAGGTATAATCCTTGCGGGCGGCAAAAGCGAGCGCCTGCGCGAGCTGACCGCTATCAGGGCGACATCGGCGATGCCCGTGGGCAGCTGTTACAGGGTGATAGACTTTCACCTAAGCTGCATGGCCAGCTCCGGCATAAATAAAATAGCGGTAATAACCCAATACAACTCGCGTTCGCTGCACGATCATCTTTCGTCCTCCAAATGGTGGGATCTGGGGCGCAAGCAAGGCGGCTTATTCGTGTTCTCGCCCTTTCAAAACGACAGCAACCTCTGGTTCCGCGGAACGGCCGACTCCATTTTTCAAAACATCGCCTTCCTTAAACGCTCAAACGAGCCTTATGTCGTTATATCGTCAGGCAACTGCATATTTAAGATGGACTTTAACGAGCTGATCGCATACCATGCGGCTTCCAAAGCCGATATTACGGTTCTGGCGAGGGAGACGGAGGGGACGGAGCTGGACGTGCGGGATTACGGGGTTCTTGGCCTGGACGACGATCAGAACATAACGGACTTTGAGGAGAAGCCCATCGAAACGGACCGCACCGTGATATCGCTGGGAATGTATGTGATGCCCAGGCTGCTGCTGATAAAGATACTTGAAAACATATCCGCCGAAGGGCGCTATGATTTCGTCAACGATGTGATTATACGATACCGCAAAAAGCTCAAGATCAACGCGTTCATGTTCGGCGGTTACTGGACGCCCATAAATAGCGTGCCGCTGTACTTCAAGGCCAATATGGACTTTCTGCGCAAGGATGTGCGCGACGCTCTATTGGCAGATACCCCGTATATCGAGACCAAGCCAAAGGACGAGCCCCCCGCCAAGTTTAATTATTTAACAGAGACGCGGAACTGCCTGTTCGGCAGCGGCAGCATCTTAAACGGGACGGCGCTGAACAGCGTCATCTTCCGCAAGGTTTTCACCGGGGAGAACTCCTTTATCAACAACTCAATCATTATGGAGGGCTGCTATATCGGCAATAACTGCCGGGTGGAGCATGTGATAATGGACAAAGACGTGATCCTCTCCGACGGGAAGAATCTCATAGGGACGGCGGAGGAGCCGGTTATAGTTAAAAAAGGGGCAGTGATCTAGGGAAGAGCGCAGATAAAAGAAGGACTTAGAGCCCAGACAGTTACTTTTAGAAAGCGAAGAACCTACAGGAGCGGCTGCCATACCAGCCGCCCTTGGGGGTTCCAGGGTGGGTCTAAGCAATTAACATGCATTATATGTATGTTTCTCTAACAGTTTTTAGCGTGGTTTGACCTATGGCAATATTTTCATCACTATATAATACATCAACATCATATCCTGCTAAGAATTTTGAGAACCTGTTTGTTCTCCATTCAAAAACAGTTTGATTGCCAGGACACTTTTTCTCAAATGAATATTGATTTGGGATTTCTTTGTCACCTCTAACATTAACCCCGTTGTCCATGATTCTAATTTTGAACCCTTCAACGTCAAAGACTTTTTTTTCAAAATTCTTTACTAACGGCATTTTATTCACTCCTACATTATTTGTATTTTTATAAGTATAGACCAAAAGATATAATTAAGCAAGTCTTTTGGTAAAAATGTAATATTACCTTTATGTTTTCACATGTTGTCAAGAAAAAAGTGAATTACTTTATGTATGGCACAATAAATCAGGACGGCATTATACCGTCCTTACAAACAACAAGCTTTTTCTTTTAGCAATAACTCTCCGGGCCTTCGGCTCTTCTTTATTTAAACCAGTGCTTGTGCATCATCTTCAGCGTGTCAAAGAACGACGCCTTAGCGATATCGTTGGCGGCTACCACGTCGCTGCAGCCCAGCTCCATATCGCCGTATTTATAATGAACCTCGCCCAGCTTCTGGCCCGCGGATACCGGGGCGCTGACGGCTCTGTCCAGGCGGGTTTCCGAGGTGACGGCTCCTGCGGCGCCTTTCGGCACCACGGCGCTGACCCTTGTGCCTATCTTGACCGGGATTATATCGGTCTGGCCCTTTGTAACGCGCACGGCGCCTGCTACCATTCCCGGCTCGTCCCCCGCGACCAGTTTATAGTTTGCAAAGCCGTAATCGAACATCTTCATTACTTCCTGGAAACGCACCGCCGGAGAGGGCGAGGCAAGAACCACGGCGACAAGGCTCAGGTTATCCCGCGTCGCGGTTCCCGAAAGGCAGTAGAGAGCCTGGCTTGTCGAGCCAGTTTTTAAGCCCGTCGCGCCGTTGTACCATTTAATCAGCTTGTTCGTGTTGGTAAGGCCGAACTCGGAGCTGCCCCGGGCCGTGTGATGCGTGATGGAATCCATCCATACCCCTGTGTAATCGAAAACCTCCGGGTGCCGGTTTATAAGCTCCTTAGTTAGGACCGCGATATCCCTTGCGGACATATAATGCCCGTCGCTGTCCAGGCCGCAGGCGTTCTTGAACTGTGAATTGGTCAGCTCAAGGTCTTTGGCGGTTTGGTTCATCATATCAACAAAACTCTCTTCACTGCCGCCGATGAATTCGGCTAGCGCCACCGCAGCGTCGTTGGCCGAAGCGATGACGACGGCCTTCAAAAGGTCCCGCACACTCTGTTTTTCCATCGGCTCCAGGTAAATTTGGGAGCCGCCCATACGCGCCGCGTGGTCAGACACCGTTACAACGTCGTCGAGTTTTATCCTGCCCTGCTCCAGCGCCTGGTAAATAAGATACATTGTCATTACTTTCGTAACGCTGGCCGGTGAGAGGCGTTCGTCCGGGTTTTTTTCAAACAGTATCTTCCCTGTCTCTGGCTCAAGCAAGACTGCGGACTTCGCGTCAACGGATAACTGCGGAGAATTGGCGTATGCCTTCGCGCTCATCCCCAATACGAGCCCTGCGGTCAACACCAGCGACATAATCATATATCTGGCTTTCATGGTCGTCCTCCTCATTTTGTAATAAGGTTATAATAATCCCTTTAAAGACAAATTATACAAGAAAATTGACTTATATCCCCTTTAGT
>JAISVU010000250.1 GCA_031271375.1 Clostridiales bacterium
CAAAGAAAAGAAAAGTCTCAAGCGCCCATTATCTAAAATCATGTTTGA
Source organism: Clostridiales bacterium (assembly GCA_031271375.1). Taxonomy (GTDB): domain Bacteria; phylum Bacillota; class Clostridia; order Lachnospirales; family WRAX01; genus JAISVU01. The sequence goes on from JAISVU010000250.1 coordinate 49, forward strand.
CTGTCTGCTGAACACTCAGAATATCCTCCCAATCCTTGCTTCTGGAATTTCTTAGAAATTGATTTCCGTGACCAAACTCGCCCGCGATATGAGCGAGGGCATCTCTAGCGTTATCAAAAGATTGCGGCGTTTTCTTCTCCGCTTCAACATTATTCCCGCATTTAGGGCAGAAGCTATGGCTTTTGCCGGGCGGGGCCGCCCATTCCTCTCCGCATTTACTGCATTTCAAGGCTCTTCATCCTCCCCTAATTTATAGGTCTCTGCGCCATTCACCTTTTGAATTATTTGTGTTGATGTCGTGTTCTTCTTAACGGCTTTACCCTTTGTTTTACCGCTGCTTTCTTTTTCGGCGGGACATGAGGGTGCGCAAGACAATAACCGCCCTTATGCAGTCGTGCTTATTTCGATTATAAAACATCATTCGGCAAATTTCAATATTATTCCTGTTTTATTACAAATGATTCTCTTGCATATTCCCCCAATCCATTATACATTATAATCAACGCACACTACACGGAGGTATCCATAAATGTATAATTTCATCAGGGCGGCGGCGGCATCGCCTAAAATCCGCCCCGCAGACTTAGCAAATAACGCGGCGGAAATCATCCGGCTGGCACGGGACGCCGCAGGGAAGGGTTCTGGGATCGTCGTCTTCCCCGAGCTAGCTGTGACGGGCTGCTCCTGCGGGAGCCTCTTTAACCGTCAGTCCTTCCTGGACGAGGTCTGGAACGCACTGGAAACGATTATGAAAGAAACAGCGGAGCTTGAGACATTAATCATATTAGGGCTGCCCGCGCGGGACAACGATGCGGTTCACAGCGCGGCCGTCGGTTTTTATAAAGGGCAGGCAGTAAGCCGCGCCAATTTACGGCGGCTCTCGCCCGCTCATTCCCCTCGTCGCCTTGACCGCCAGATACCGTCTTATTTCCATATACCGGTTGTAGCCGAGGTTAAGCCGGAGCCGTCTAAGGAAACGGCCGTCAGCGTCAGTGTATATTCCGGCGGGATAGAGCCGCATATCCTGGCCGTCCCCACCGCCGAGCCCTTTAACGCGGGAGGCAATGAACGGCTCAGGCGCAGGCTGGAATACCAGTCCCAAAACCCGCCTTGCGCCGTTATCTACGCGGGTATCGGCCCGTGTGAATCCACCGGCGAAGGGGTATTCGGCGGGGCTTTGGGAATATACGAGAACGGACGGGAGCTGGCGTTTAGCCCGCATTTGTCCGGGAACGAACTGCTTATAGCCGATATCGACGCGGAGCTGGTGATGAACGCGCGTTTATCGGCGTGTTCAGTCGAAGCGATGCTCATGGGGCCGAAAGCCCCTTCCGCTATAGTATTACGGGACAACGCCGACGTGCTGCGTCCTCTGCCCCGCAGTCCCTTCTTCCCTGAGGATAAACAAGCCTGGCCCGCCTTCTGCCGTGACATTCTGGACATCCAGGCCCAGGCCCTTGCCAAGCGCATCACCCACACCGCTGCGAAAAAGGCCGTCATTAACGTGTCGGGCGGGATGGATTCCACGCTGGCACTGCTGGCGCTGGCCCGGGCAATGGACAATCTTTCCCGCGGCAGAAGCGATATACTGGGCCTTTCCCTGCCCGGCTTCGGCACGACGGGCCGCACAAAAAATAACGCCTCGGCGCTGATGGAAGCCCTCGGTGTGCCTTACAGAGTAATAGATATCACAAAAACCTGTCTTTCGCATTTTGAGGACATCGGCCTTAACCCCGAAAAGCCGGGCCTGACCTACGAGAACGCCCAAGCCAGGGAACGCACGCAGATCGCGATGGACGTCGCGGGCATGGAAAGCGGCATAATGATCGGAACCGGGGATATGTCCGAGCTGGCCCTGGGGTTCACCACCTACAACGGCGACCATATGTCGATGTACAATCCCAACGCCGGGATCACGAAGACCGCGATGCGCGAGGTTATAGCATATGCCGCAGAAGCGGAGCTGTTCGGCGCGGCGGCTTCCGCCGTCCTGCGCGATATCCTCGCGACGCCGGTAAGCCCGGAGCTGCTGCCCCCTTCGGACGGCATACCGCAGCTGACCGAGGCCTTCGTCGGCCCGTATGAGCTGCACGATTTCTTCCTGTATCATATCGCTAAGAACGGCTTTTCCCCGGCTAAAGCCGCCTTCCTTGCCGAAAACGCCTTTCGCGGCGATTATTCCCCCGCCGAGATCGCCCGCTGGCTGGACGTGTTCGTAAGCCGCTTCACTTCTCAGCAGTACAAGCGTTCATGTATGCCCGAAGGCCCGGAGGTCTTGGGGTTTTCGCTGTCGCCGAGGACGGGATTCATTATACCGGGGGATTGCGCGGGGATTTATTAAAACCTTTATTGAAAAACTTAACCGCGAAAAGGGTTTTTCTCGTGTTTTTCGTGGTTTATTCTTTATACTTTACGAAACAGGAACCTTGATGCGCATGATAGCGTACACGAAAAACGGAAACACCGGAAAAGCGTACCGCGCCTGACCCTCCGAAACGAAAATTACGGCGGCGAAGAACAGGATAGTAAGAAACGCCGTCATATCCCCCTCCGAAACCGCGTTTCCCGGACGCAGCCCCTTGAAGAACGCCGGGAAGCGCGATATCACGAACACCAGCCCCGCCGCGGCCAGGAGCTTGTTCACCAGCGCCAGCGCCGCCGATATCGCGTTGGCGTTACGCTCGGCGCCCAGCTCGGCCCGGTTCATCGCCCATTGCGGGATATCGTAGGCGTTGTCAAAAAAGGTCTCGTTTACGCGCAGAAACCCCAGCTTGAGGAACTCCCCTAAGTTGCTTGTTATCCACCGCCCCGCCTCTTCAGCGAACAGCGGCTCAAGCTCCGGCGACGTCTTGACGTTTATTCCAGGTTCCAGGTTCAGGGTTCCGGGCTCCAGATGATCCATCCACAGCCCGTTATGGTTTTTGTCGTTGTTATTGATAAACTGCACATAGCCCCCGTTATAAGAAACGGGGATGAACCGGCCGAACAGCCGGTAATTACGAAAAACCCAGGGCGCGATAACGGCGCAGGCGCAGCTTATAATCACCCCGGCGAAAATAAGCGTCGCCCGGGCCTTTTTATATTTAAGCCAGTACAGGAGGATAAGAACAGCCGGGAAGGCTAGCATAAAGGGCTTCGTCAGCGCCGCGAGGCCCGTCATTGCGCCGATGACAGGATAAGACAAATATCTGTCGGAATAGAATAATTGAAGGAAGATAATAACGAAGAGGATGAAGGCAAAGATAACCTCGGTGCCCAGCACATTCACATAGGCGATATTCGCGGGGAGAAAAGCCGTAAGCGCCACAGCGGCAATCGTGCGGCCACGGCTTTTAATGAGCCTGCCATAGACGGGAACGCTTAATATCAGCGTCAGCGACGAAAGGATGATGTTCAGTATTTTGCCCGCAAGATCGCTCTCCGTGCCGAACAGGCGGTAGAATGCACCAAGCGCGTAGGGGTACAGCGGCCCCTGCCACGCCACAGGGACGCCGCCCAAACTGTGCCCCAGCCCGTTCTTGATGTTCACCGCAATCTCTTTATACGCGGCGAAGTCGTAAAGCTGCTCCGTCGGGACATTAATAACGAATAATATACGAAAGAGTATCCCGGCCAGGATAATCGCGGCAATGCAGGCAATATACGGCGCATCCGTTTTCTTTATTCTTGAGGGAAGGCTCATTTACACAGTATACAAGGAAAATAAGGCATTTTCAATACCATCCATTCACTAATGAAAAAGAATTTTTACAATGTTATACTGATTATAGGTGATCAGAGATGAATAAAAAGAAGAAAATACATATCGCTTCGATTGTAATCGCGTTCCTTGCCATAGCGGGGCTTATGGCTGTGGAATTTATAAAACCTGGCGAAGAACCGGCATACATACCCTATAGCGAGTTCCTGAGCATGGCCGAAAGCGGCGGCGTCGCCGAAGTCTCACTCGGCAGCGGCGCGAGGATAGGCTTTACTGGCCCCGACGGCACGGCATATGAAACGGACAACCCACGCAAGGCCGAGCTAAAGGAAGAGCTGCTGCTGCTTGAGGTAAGCGTCACGGAAGAATCAACGGCCGCCGCGGAGCCCCTGCTCTCCACCGTAATAAGCCTCGTCTGCTTCGGCGCGGCTATTTTATTCGCGATGCGGCTTATGAACAGGCAGAGCGGAGGCGCGGTGATGGCGATGGATGTTAAAGACGCGGCCCCCGAGCGGAAGGAGCGCGTGGGCTTTGACGATGTGGCGGGCAACGAGGAAGCGAA
>JAISVU010000251.1 GCA_031271375.1 Clostridiales bacterium
CGCATACCAATGGCACAGAGTTCAGCCGGTGGGCGTCAACCGATGTCGTGATTGCCAATCCGCAGAATGAGCAGGTTTCGTTTAAAATGCCGGAGCGGGATATATCCGTCATTGCGACATACAAGGAGAAATTGTTTACCGCGACTATATTAAGTGGATTGGGCGGGGGTAGTTACAACGCGGCCGCCACGGTTTTTATAACGGCAAGCCCCGCGTCGCCCGGAAAGGTTTTCGATAAATGGATAGTAAAAGGTGATGGCATAAAGCTCGACGATGAACACAGCGAAGCCACATCCTTTACCATGCCGCCAAACAGCGCACATATCACCGCAACTTATATTGACAGACTATACTCGGCCACAGTTTCGGGCGGAACGGGCACAGGCGCTTACAAGGCCGGAGCCACGGTTTCTCTTTTGGCCGAGCCTCCTACTGACGGTATGATTTTCGACAAATGGGTGGGCGACGGCGTTACAATCCTCGATCCCCTAAACGAAAAAGCCACTTTTGTCATGCCCTCAAAAGATATCCTCGCCATAGCGACATACAAGTCCAGACTGTATACCGCGACAGTAATCAGCGGTGCAGGCTCGGGAACGTACAACAATGGGGCAACTGTTTTTATATCGGCTAAAGACGCAGCGGCTGGCAAAGAGTTCGAGAAATGGGTATCCACAAACGCGAGCGTGAGTTTTGAAAACGCCGAAAGCCCGGCAACCTCGTTTATCATGCCTCCCGGCGGTGCCGTCGTGACAGCGACATACAGAAACAAGGCATATACCTTTGCGGTGACTGGCGGCGATGGCGGCGGCGAGTTTGAAGCGGGCGAGCTTGTAACCGTCACGGCCAAGCCAGCCCCGGATGGCCGTGAATTTGACAGATGGGCGTCCGGCAATACAGTTTTGTCTGATCCGCAAAGCGAAAGCACGACATTCATCATGCCTGCGAATAACATCAGCATCAGCGCGTTATACAAAGACAGGCTCTATACGCTTTCCGTGGCGCATGGCTCGGGAGGCGGTGCATACAAGGCGGGTGCTACCGTCAGTATTACAGCAAGCCCCGCGCCTGAAGGTCAGTCGTTCTACAGATGGGACGGGAACGCGGAAATCGGTGACGCCCAAAGCGAATATGCGAGCTTCACCATGCCTGCCCGTGACATTGACATAACCGCAATGTATTCTGAAAAGCAGTATGCGGCATCCATATCAGGCGGCAGTGGAGGAGGAACATTCCGACATGGAGACGTCGTATCTATATCCGCCGGCTCTGCGCCGGATGGCAAAATCTTTGATCGGTGGACATCAAGCGACGACACGCTCATTGTAAACCCGCTGGCGGAAAAGGCCAGCTTTATCATGCCGGAAAAGCATGTCAGCATTGCGGCAGCCTACAAAGACACCCTCTACACTTTAACTGTCAACAAAGGCTCCGGCGGCGGTACTTACAAGGCGAATGAGACCGTGTATATCTCTGCAAACCCCGCTCAAGCTGGTATGCAATTCAATCGCTGGATTTATGAGAACGGAGAAGAAGTTTTCGCGGGCGAGCACAACGAATCCGCGACCCTGACTATGCCCGCTAAAAATCTGGCCATTTACGCAACATACAAGGAAATACGCTACACGCTGACCGTCTCGGGCGGATCAGGTGGCGGAACATACAGGCCGGGGGATCGCATACCGATTTCCGCTGATCCTCCGAATCACGACGATGAATTTGACAGGTGGATATCCGGCGAAGCGGCAGTGGAAAACCCAGAGGATGAATACACTACATTTATAATGCCGGAAAAAGACATCGCCATCATCGCTACTTATACAGGAAAGCTCTACGACGTAAGCGTGAATGGTGGGCGGGGCGCCGGGAGCTATAATGCGGGAGTCAATGTGTATATTACAGCCGGTGCCGCGCCGGAAGGACAGAAATTTGACCGCTGGAGTTCTCCCATCGAAGATTTGAGATTTTCAGATGATAAAAGCCCGTCGGCCTCCTTTGTTATGCCATCCCAAACCGTCGCAGTCAGCGCCGTGTACACGGATAAACGCTATACCGCCGAAGTTACGGGCGGTTCGGGCGGAGGCTCCTACATCGCGGGCGAGACGGTTAAGATTATTGCCGCTCCCGCAGCAGACGGAAAGCTGTTTGACAGATGGATATCCAGCGAAACATTGTCTGACCCGCAGGGCGCAATCGCGAGCTTTCTCATGCCCCCAAGAAACGTCGCCATAACGGCAACGTACAAAGAGAAGCTCTATGCGCTTACTGTGGTGAACGGTTCAGGCACTGGTTCTTACAAAGAAGGAGCGACTGTTGTCCCGACCGCCAGCCCGGCACCTGAAGGCCAAGTCTTCAGCCGATGGATGACCTCTGATAATATCATTTTTAGTAATGCGAAGAGCGAGTATCCCAGCTTTCAGATGCCGGCAAATGACGTTACGGTTATCGCGGCTTACAAGCCTGCGCCCGTTTTAAACAGTGAAGACGACGTTACAAACGAGGATCTTGAAAAGCTCATTACATCAATGTCGAGAAATTCATCCACTCACATCGACCACATAGAGCGCCTCATCTCTCAGATGAGCAAGCAGGATTCCGGCCTAAACGAGACCCAGCTTAACCGTATATTGAATGAAATCGCGGAAATATCAAATGCACCTGCTAATGTTCAAATTGACGTCAACAGTCCCGGCGGCTCTAGCGGCTCTGCCGGCTCATCTATCCCTGCCGGAAATATAGGGGCAAGCACGGGAGGCGCTGCCACTGGCCAGACCTCAGACTTAAACGCACTCATAAGCCAAGCAATCGAAGCAGGCAAATTACCTCCAGACTTTCTTGGCGGACTTCCGGGCATAGGCTCCGATTATACGGAAAATGCCGGTAATTCCGGCGGATATGGCGGAGCAAACGGAAACTCAACTATAATAATAGCGGAAAATATAACCGTATATAACGGGGACAATCCGCCTCCGCCCCCGACAATCAAGCCTCCGACTCAGCCTGCGCCCGAAAATTCTTCGACTCCTGCCGCGGCTGCCACAACCTCGCAGCAACAAGAGGAAGGCACCAAGAGCAAAGACTATAGGGTTCTGCTTTTGTTAATACCCGTGCTGGCAGCCATAGGAGGCTACTGGTACTATAAAAAAAGAAAACCTCGTCTCGTTAAAATCAGACACAGATAGCCGCTTATTAAGCCATAAGTTACGCGCCTAAGTTCGGAGTTAGGCGCGTAACTTCACGTTTAGGCACCTAACTTATCTTAAAACAGCAATTTACGAACCTAACTCCGAACTTACGAACCTAACCCAGAACTTAGGCCCCCAACTGAATAAAAGAAGGTGATTTGGGTTGCGCGGGATAACGGCGCCATCCGATGTGACGGTAGAATACTGCGCTATGCTAATGGTGGAATATACCGCCCTTGACTCGGCGCAGCTCTATTCGATATTAAAAAACTACGGCAATGTTCCTGACAAAACGCGAAAACAAATGATGCACCGGCTCTGCCAGCAGCAATACGCATGGAGAATCAAGCACGGGGACGGCCGCACATACTTTATCCGGCGCAGGAGCTTGGAGATTAAAGGCCGGCTTCGTGAACAGGTTATGTGCTTTTGGGTGTTGCTGGCCTATCTGGACCGAGTAGACCGGCACTTTGCGAGTGGAACGGCAAGCAGCCTGATTTCTATGGAAATCAACGGGCGTGATTATAGTATCCTGTATGCTGAGCCGGGCAAAGAGAAAATGTGCAGTTATAGCATGGCAAAAGGCGGCGTGACCAGATATTTTGTTGTTGTGGAGGACGCCGCGCAAATTCCTTTGATCCAAGGGAACAAAATACACGCCTTTGTAACTGTCAGCGAGCAGCGGCAAATACAATTCTATACAGTATCGAAAGGGGATTGAGTGTGTACAAAACAATGATTAACGTCTTACAGCGCAGTATCTTCGGAATTTTACGCCGAAGGGGCGTTTGTATTGAGGACAGTATCAAAAAAATGGATACGGCGTTGGAAAATCGGCGATACGATAAGCTATATGAACACTTGGCGTCCACCGCCGGCCATATCGAGCGTATGACGCGCGACCTGCGCGAAACCTTGATATGCTTTCACGGCGATTTACAGCTTACCGACGCCCTGGAGCCTTACCAGCCTTACCCGCTTGCCCGCGAAGTGGAAATTGACATTGAGGATGGCAGCATAACCGTTAAAATGCCGGCTATGCTGCCGTTTCCCGCAGACGGGCCCGTTTATTATCTCCATGAGCTGCTGGACAAGGCGTTGGACACATATGTAAAGGAAAAGTCGCTGCCGCGGCCTTTCTTCACCGAGCGGGCCGCCGTTGTTTTTATGCACCACTACGCCGAAGGCGCACAAAATATACGCCATCTTCGGGATTATGACAACGTTGAGCACCGCTGCGTCACCAATGTTCTGGCCGCCCACCTTCTTTGGGGAGACAACCCTAAATGTATCGTAAGCATGGACGTCCTGGCCCCCGGCAAGATCAATTTCACTGAGGTGCGGGTAATGCCTATCTCCGTTTTCCGGGAGTTTGTGATGTCCGAAAAATTGACTTTTAATCTGTAAGATAATCGCAAAACGCACCGCAAAGCATACCGCAAAATTCTTGCAAAAACCGGATACCCTGTTTTTGAACACCGCTCGAACACCGAAAACCGCGATAAATTGCGGTTTTATATTCGGAACTATAGCTAAATCAATCCAAGTGTATCTATCCCCTGACGCAAGGATGGGGATAGGTGCACATAAAGGAGGATTTTTTCATGCCACTGTATTCGGACGTTCATTTTGCCGTTTTGGAGATGTTGGCCGACTGCGGCTGCGTCTCGCGGCCTATGTTCGAATTATTGGATTACAACTATTACTATTTGACTAGGAGCGTTAAAACCCTGTTAGACACAGACGCCATCCGCAAATACGGGAAAGGGCAAAAAAAGCACTACGCGCTAAATCTAGCAGGGAGGAATCGTCTCGCTGCATATAACCCGCTGCGTTTTTCAGCCTCTGTTTTAGAGTTCAATAAGCAAATATCCCAGCATCCCGACCGGGCCATGTTGAGCGGCGACATTGCCGCCCTGCTCTCATGCGCCGGTTACGGTGTACATCCGGATGATAAACCGGTCTTGCCCGCCATTACGGAAATCCTGCCGGCTCAGCCGGATCACGGGCATTTTGTATCTCTATGCCGGAATACCGCCCGGCGCGTCTATCCCGATGTTGACGACAGGCGCACATACATAAAACGTCTCTCTGCCATCGGGTGCTTCTATGACGCGAGGATTATAAAGGCACTGTTACCCAAACACGCCAAAATGGACAACGAAGGTATTAACTATGCCCGGGCCCGCGGAGTTCTTATGACCCCGGATTATCTGCTCCGCGTTTACCACAGCCGTGACGTGGCCCTCAAATTTCAAAAAACCGGCGAAAGGAATTTCCGAATCCGCATTCTCGGCAGTGAGATGTTTCAGGGCTTTCGTCCGGGCAACACGGACGCTATCCTTGTGTGCGGATACGGATTTGAAGCTGCCTGTCATATTATCGGGCTGAGCTTGGACGGCTTGGGAACCCAGCTTGCGTATTACGGAAAGAAAACCAAGGTGGGAACAGATGCAGACGGAGAACGGAAAATAACCGTCGGCGAACGCCTTACCCCCTCCAATCTGGGGAATCCGTCTTTTTATTTGCCTCTTGACGCCAACGGCATGGCAATGGCGTCTCTTTTCCAATATCCCGCATGGGAACGTATGATGAACCGGGAAATAAGTCGGCAGGTCTACGGAATTGAACAGGAAAAGAGCTTTTACGAAGTGGCGGACCGAAAAGTTTTTGTACTGGCGAGCCTCAATATGACCGCAATAGAGAGGGCGTTTCATCATATACGCACACAGGACAATCCAGTCACCGTGATATGCCTGAACTGGCAAGAGCCGCTTTTTCGGAATATACTCACGCCGATAAGGAACTGTGACATCGTTGTCAAACTGATGCCCGGTGGATTTGTTGAAGAACTGGCCGGCAAGCTGGATGAATACTGGAGGTGGCAATCATCGTAAGTAAATTAATGAGCTGGCTTTCTGAAATGTGTGAGAAATGCAAGGATTTGATGAAATCCGCATATCTGCGCCGGATGGGCCTTGTTCTTGCCTTAGTGTTCTTTTACATAGCGGGTATCATAGCGCAGTTCCTAAACAACCGTCATAACTGGTCGCCGGGCAAGCTGTTACACTTTCCGAGCCTCAACCCCCTGACAGGCTTTGTCATGCTATTTACCCCGTTTGGCCTGCAGGCAGTTATCGGGCTTTTCCTTGTTTCGGTCATCGCCGTGCTTCTGTTCTGGATGAACCGGGAGGATAACGCCGGCATGATTTACGACAAGGCAAGGAATTTCTGGTATTCCAAAAAGGGAGTATACGGAACGGCAGGATGGATGAGCGAAAAAGAAATGAAGACCGCTTTCAACGTTACGCCGGAGGAAAACATCGAAAACATCAAAGAACTGATATATGGCTGCAAGGACGGCAAATTGGTCAGCCGCCCTACAGATTGCATGTTAAACCGCCATGTAGCCGTAATGGGCTCCAGCGGCTCCATGAAAAGCAGGACTATATCCCGCGGCGTATTGTTTTCTGCCGTTCAGCAGGGACATAGCGTAGTCGTCACCGATCCAAAGGGCGAGCTCGCCACGGAATTTTACCAATATTTTATCGACAACGGATACTATACGCAAATACTGAACACAGTTGATCCTTACAGCAGCGGCAGGTTCGATGGTCTGGAGGGTGCTTTGGAGCGGCAAATTTTCGTGGCGAATATCGTGGAATCCATTATCATGAACACGGGTGGCGGCATCGGGGAACCCATCTACGATGACGCAGAGGGGGCTTTGCTTACCGCCCTCATCTTTTTACAGTTTGAGCGCGAGAAATCCCCTACCATCAAAGGAGCCTATCATGTGCTTCTCGAAACGGCTACTGCAGATGAGCTTGACAATTATTTTGCCGGCCTCGAAAAAGGTTCGCGGGCTCGGCAATCATACAACCTGTTCCGTAAAGCGAGCCCCAATATGCAGGGAAACATCTGCCTCGGGCTAGGCACCCGCCTTTCCGTCCTGCAAAATGAGGAGATTGCCGACCTGATGTGCGGCAACGACATGGACCTGCAGCTCCTCGGAAAACAAAAATGCGCCTATTTCCTCATCTTGAGCGATCAGGACAAGACCACCCAATTTATCTCGGCGACCTTCTTCTCGCTTCTGTTCCTGCGTCTTGTGGAATATGCGGACAATTTTTGCGAGGATAAGAAACTGCCAGTGCCGGTCACGCTTTTACTGGATGAATTCTGCTCGATAGTTGGCAGTATAAATGCCTTCCCGCAAAAATTGTCAAATATTCGTTCAAGAAATATCCACTGCACACTGGTTTTCCAACAACTCGGGCAGCTTATGAACCGTTTCCCCGACAACCTGTGGAGTGAGATTCTCGGAAACTGCGACGTAATTATGTGTCTTGGATGTAGCTCTGACCCGGTGACAGCTAAATTTATAAGCGACCGCAGCGGAGAAGTAACGATTTATGCCGACACGGTTATGAGCCAGCGCAATGTCTATACGCCGTCAATGTTCAATCCTAATTTTCGGCACAGCGAGGGGGCCGGACGGCGAAAGTTGCTTACTTATGACGAAGTTATGCGCATGGAGCGGTCAAAAATGCTCGTCATGGTCAACGGCCAGCAGATTCTTATGCTGGAAAAGTTTGATTATACAAGAAACCCCGAATGCGGGAAGCTAAAGCCTATTCCCGTCCGCGGTCTGGCGCATGTCAATCAGGCGGCATCTACCGATATCCATGAAGCCATTGAAGCGTTGGATTGTATCCATGCTGAAAAAAACAGTGTGGGCCAGAATACGGGCGGCAAGGATAGAAAGCCTGTCAGTATTACCCCTATGGGCGCTAGTCCTTCTGGGAAAGACACCAACAAAAAAAGCGGAAAGGGGGTGAGGAAGAATGTAGCCAATGAACTGCCCTACCAGATCAGGTTTGAGGATATGTCAAAAGCTGAACACGGACATGCCGGAACCTCGGCGGGGCCTTCGCCGGAACATAATAGCGGAACAGAAAACAGCGGTACGGCCAATGGGCCCGCCGCTGTTTCCGATTCCGGAGACGTCGGGCCGCAGCCCGTAGAGATTGTGGGATTGGGCGGCAAACCAGAAATATAAAGGAGGCAAAAATCATGGATCATTATGAGAACACGGAACATCAAGGCAACGAGTTCGGCGAGAATCAGGATTTTCCGGGTGCTGAGCCTGGCATAGACGAAAATAGAGAACAGAACGCCACTTTCGACTCTGCGGAAAGCGTGAACCCCGATTATGAAGCTCCCCAAGACACTGTGGAGCATGAAGAAAAGGATGGTGACCCCGGTGAGTCCAGCCAGCCGAGGCGCAAGCGCAAAAAGAAAGACGAGCAACCGGCGGAAGCGGCCGAAGACAACGCGCACAGCGAAAACCCGGACTACAATGGAGTTTCTGAGGATAATGGCGCCACATTCGACACGCTGGAATCCGATTTTGTCGAGGGCAGAGAGCCGCAGGGCCTCCCTGACGATGAAAACACAGGCACGGATGAACAGGCTGGCGATTTACCGGAGAACACAGGAGAGAGGGTAAGCGCGGAAGGCCCCTCCGCGGCAATGGATGAAGGTACTCCCACAGTCGGTAGCCGCACACAAACCACACGCCGCCGCAGGTCTTCCCGCCAGACGGTTCTGGACGCTTCCGGCAACGTAATCACCCAGCGTGGCGACACCGGGCAGCACGATTTGTCCGCCCTAACCGCCGCAAGGAACGCCCGGAGAATTTTGACATCGACTGTGGACGGCATCGAGACAGACGGCGAAGCGTTGCCGAGGGTGATTTTCTACCACGGTACGGTCAAGGTCATGATTCCCTTCTCCGAGATGGGATTTGACTTGGATCCAGAACAAGTTTCCCAGCGAGAGGCACGGCTGCTGATTGACTCCATGTTGGGCGCTAAGATCGACTACATGGTACGCGGCGTTGACACCGACGCAAGAATAGCGGGTGCCAGCCGCCGCGACGCCATGCTCATGAGGCAGCGGACTATCCTCAACGCCCGCGGCACGAGAGATGAATTTCGGATTACCGAAGGGATGCGTGTGATGGCCCGCGTAGTCCACGTAGCCCGGCAAGTCATCCGCGTGGAGGTCTACGGTTTCGAATGCTATGTGTGGATTGACAGCATTTCCAACCTGTGGGTCAACGATATCCGCGAAGTTATCCAAGTTGGCGAGGAACGCCCTGTGGAGATTGTCACGCTGCGCCGGGATGAAGCCGGCCGTGTCACCGCCATGCAAGTGAGCATGAAAGCCGCCGAGGACACACCTAACTTGGAGTTGCGGGACGGTAATACTTACACCGGCACAATCAGCAATTTCTCAGACACTGCGTATTTTGTCCGTGTAAACGGCATTCCGGTCGAGGTCAGGTGCCCGATCAAGTCCAACCACGCCATGGAAATGATGAACCAGGGCGACTACGTGAAATTCTATATCCGCGGCATCTATGAGGGTGTTCCCACAGGGGCCATCCTCAAAATCATCAAGAAGAAGATTCAGCCTCAATTCTGACGGCAGACGGCGCATATTGGCAGTGTCAGGGCGGGAGAAATCCCGCCCTCCCCGCTTTTAACAGGCGATTATGAAAATCACTCAGAAAAAAACGCGAGCCATTGCCGCGTCCGGCAAGCCGTGTAAGTTATACGAGCTCTACACATCAATCTTTATTGCGAAGGGGATAACCATAATGAATAACGACAATACGACAATTTCAAAGCTGTATGCCGCCCTGTCCGGGGAGATGGAGAGGCGCGAACCCTTTCTGAAACTGCAGATATCGGGCAGTGGAGACCGGCAGCGGCAGAGCTTCGCGCCCATCGCCACGCGGTACTTCATAACTGTGCTGGACAATCACATCATGGAGGCCACGGTTTCGGTGATCCTCACCATAGCTCTGGCCGAGGATTATTGCATCCTGCGCTTTTGCAAGCCGGTCACGCTAAAAGAGCATGTTAAGCTGGAAGCGGCGGGCTATGCGCCTGTGCTGCGGTCTAAGGTATATCTTTCTGTGGGGCTCGGCCAGAGCGGCGGCGTCCTGTATGCCTGGTCCGCAGTGAAGCTTTCCCAATCCAGCAGCGTGATTGAGATGTTCGACATGCTGTTCTTGCTTGGAAAGGAGCTTGAGAAGTTCCTTGGCTTCGTGCCTTCAGCTAACGGCTGTTCAGATTAGCGGGGTAGCATATGTCAAGCAGGAGCATATACACGAAAATGTTCAAGGGTTATCCCGACGCTTTATCCGTGAAGGATTTGCAGGATATGCTTGGGATAAGCAAAAACTCAGCGTATAAGCTGGTGAACGACCAGGAAATCGAGCACACGAAAATCGGCAAGAGAATTATAATTCCGAAAGCCAGTGTCATTTCATATTTGCAGCGCAACCATCGGTGAACTGCAAATTATTTACAGCCATGAAATAGTTTGAACCAGCAGATTAATGATATATAATGGATATGTGTTGATGTGGATTAATCTGCGCTGTCGAAAGGAGTATATGAGCATGACAGCTAATCTACAAGAAAAAGTAACACTGCCGGACAACTGGCACATCAATCTTAGAGAAAAGAATGGTAAATGGCAATTTAACATTCAATACTACGATGCGTTGTCCAAACGCCGTCAAAAATGGGTAGACACCAAGCTAATCCTGCGAGGTAACAAAAAGAAAGCTGAGGCTATGGAGCAAGAAGTTTTAGACACATGGCTACCTATACTTATGCAGGAGGCCGGCCTGCTGTCTCAATCCACTACTTATACTCAGCGAGCCAATGTAAACGGTAGAAATTTAGACATTATTGGACAGCACGCTACAGTACCAATCAGCAATCGCATTCTCTTTGCTGAATACTTAAAATCTTGGCTTGTTGCCAACGAAATTCGGTATCAGATTAGTACACTCTGCGAATACAAGCGTGTGTTTGATACGACCATCATCCCTTTTTTTGAGCCTCTGGGTCTTTATCTGGATGAAATCAAGACAAAACACATCCAAGATTTTTACAATCATCAGATGAAGACTGTATCCGGCAACACGGTTTTGCGCTTCCATTCCTATCTGCATAAGACGCTTCAGGATGCAGTCAATGATGATGAACAATACCCGTATATCCAAGTTAATCCAGCCAGTAAAACCAAGCGCCCTCAACACCAGAAGTTTATCCCAAAAGTATACTCAAAAGAAGCGTTGTCAAAATTATTCACGGTGATAGGCCAGGACTTCTTATTCCTGGTTGTTCTCTTGGATGCCACCTATGGAATGCGCAGAAGCGAGCTGATGGGACTGAAGTGGAGTGCTATCGACTTTGACAGAAAAATTATCACAGTTAAGCAAGCCGCTGTTCGCTGCAGGATAGACGGAGAATACAAGACGGTTGTAAAGCCGGTGCTGAAGACCAAAAGCAGCTTCAGGTCTTTCAAGCTCACTGAGGAAATTGAGGCTGTGCTGGAGATTGAGAGGGCTCGCCAGAAAGCAAACCGCAAAAAGTATGGGGCTGCATACAACTCGGAATACATGGATTACATTTTTGTGGATGACTTAGGGAAGTTAAGAGGCCCGCAATATGTCTCCGACCATTTCAGGCACATTTTAAAAAAGAACAAGCTGGAGGATATCAGGTTTCACGACCTGCGCCATACTTGCGCCACCATGTTGCTGGACGGTGGTTTGTCGTTAAAAGAAATACAAGTGTACCTGGGCCATGGACAACTTTCAACAACTGCGGATATTTATACGCATCTCGACTATTCTCATCAGCAGAAATCCTCCGATCTTGCAAGTCAAATCATCGGTCAAATTCGGGCGAGCATCCCCGTGGCTCCTTGAGCCGTGCATTTTTGCGGCCAAACTGCGGCCAAATTGCGGCCAAACCCCTAAAAAGGGAAAACCACCGCCGAGGTGCATCCGGCAATGGTCTTATTTTCCCTTAACTATGCGGTTTTTGGTGTGGTTGCCCGATAAGGATTCGAACCCTAACAAGCAGAGTCAGAGAAAGAAAACCGCCTTTTTGTTTTTTCCTTTATTATGCGGTCGTTTCCTTGTCCTCATTGGAAGTGGCACCAATATTGGCACCATCGCCATTTGCGGCACTATTCATCTTTTCAGCCGCCGCCGCTATTACCTTATCGGTGGTGTGCGTGTAGATATTGGCAGTAACGGAAATATCAGAATGCCCCATGAGGTATTTTGCAACATTGATCGGAACCCCCGCCGCCTCTAAATCCGTGCAAAAGGTATGCCGCAAACAATAGGGGGATAAATCCGGCGCAACCACACTAATTTTTATTTGATTGCGGTATACCTTCGCCCCGTTGGCAATATTCATTTCCCGGATGAAGTTACCCCACGCACAATAGAAACTTGCTTCCGTGTGTGGCCTATCGTTGGTAAGCTGAGTAAATACCGGCTGGAAGGGATCGCCCTTCTTCAATTTGAGATCAGCAAGCAAAATATCCGGGATCGGCACATTGCGGTTTCCCGCTTCCGTCTTTGGCTCCTTTATATCGTTTTTCCCGCTTTCCTTCGCCTTGGTGATCTTTACAAGCTTCTTTTTGAAATCTATATCCCGCCATTGAAGGGCGATGATCTCCCCAGGGCGCAAACCACAATAAAGCATCATCCTAACCCATAAGCCCGCATGGTGGGTTTCGGCAAGCGTCAAAATCCACCTTCTTTCAATTTCGGTAATGCTCCGGCGTTTGTTTTGGGTGTTAAGCGGCATTGCCAAATCTTCCGCAGGATCAAAATGTATTAACCGGCGGAT
>JAISVU010000318.1 GCA_031271375.1 Clostridiales bacterium
TCGAACAGCTGAGGCGTTCGGCCAATTCCCGGGCCGTGACGGTCTTTTTGTTCAACAGGATGTAGATTATTTCGAATAAGCGGTTGACCTGCACTGCTCCCTCATTCCCTCTTTATCAATTCTGTGTACTGCGTTTGCCTTCCCTCCCCAGCGTTTTTCTCCATGTAATAATAGTTTGCGCGGCTAAAAACTCGCACATTGGAATGATTTCCTCCGTCCTGTCATAATGCTCAAGGGCCGCGTAATACTGGGCCTTGTCTTCATCATGGACGATTATAGGCGGGTGATTGTTTATAATCAGCAGATAATTCATTAACGCGCGCCCTACGCGTCCGTTACCGTCCGCAAAGGGATGGATATACTCAAAGCGGAGATGGAAATACGCGGCGGCCTTAATCAAGCCGTCCCGTGGTATATCAAGCAGCTCGGTCAGCAATTCATCTATATCCCGCGGAACATCTTCCGGCATCGAGCCTACTTCCTCGCGCCTGGTGACATAATCATGTTTCTTAAACGCTCCCGGGCGTTCGCCGCGTTCAATATAGCGCCGTTCGTCATAGGTGCCGCTTGTGAGGATATTATGCGTCTCCAGAACGAGCCGGGCGGTAAGCGGTTCCTTTTGCGCGATTTTGCGCTTTAAAAACTCATAACACAGCTTTTGATTTCCCAGCTCAAAAATCGCGCGGGGATCGCCGGTATAATTTATAACCTTACCGTTTTCAAATATCTCGCGGGTGTCGTTAAACGTTATGGCTTGGTTCTCAATCCGCCCCGAATGATAAGCGAAGAGAATGCGGAAATTATTGAGCCGGTAATCTATGGCGTCTGCCGAAGAAACATCCCAATTACGCCACATATTTACTATTTCGCCGTATTCATTCAAGCTCTCGCCCTCCCATCTCTCTCTTGCATTATACCATAAATAATGTATAATTAATATTGTGTCATACGCGCCTTATAGTTTGTATATAAATTACAAAGCTAAAACTATAAGGAGGGCGCGTATGCCCGAGGAACGGAAACCCTTTGGGGATCACCGCGTTTCACTCGAGAATCGGGAGCGGTTGTCGGTTACGGGCGTAACGGACGTGATTTCCTTTGACGAGGAATGCGTCGTATGCGAGACGGGGATGGGCGTGCTGGTGTTTAAAGGTTCCGGGATGAAGGTCTCAAGCCTAAACGTCGGCTCCGGCGAGCTGTCGTTGGTGGGCTCGGTGGATTCTATGGCCTACGAAAGCGGGAGAGACGGCCGCAAAACCAAGCAATCCATGTTCGGGAAGATATTCAAGTAATGCCTATCCTCTCAATGTCTGTGCAAGCGGCGCAGTTTTTGATGACGGTGGGCGCCGGTCTTGGCTGCGGGTTTATTTATGACGGCTTTCGTTTGTTTCGGTATTACATGCCGCACCCCGCTTTCTTCATCCACCTGGAAGACCTGCTGTACTGGCTGCTCGTAACCACCGCCGTATTTTACATATTCCTCAACGCGGATTTTGAGGAAATGCGTTTCTTTTACATAATGGGAACCCTTGCCGGCATGGGCCTGTATTTTGCGCTGTTGAGTGATATGGTTCTCACGGTTGCTAAGGCTATGCTAACGATGCTGGCACGGCTGGCCCATGGGATGTACGTCCTCCTTTCCTGGCCTTTTGCCGCGCTTTATCTGCTGCTGTCTAAGCCTGTCATAGCTTTGGCGGGGAAAGTTAAAACGCGGTTAATAAAAATGCGTGACAAAATGAGTGAAAATATTAAAAGAGTATTGCAAAATTTAAGGAATTATGTAAAAATGAGAATTGGTACTGCTAGTAAGGCTATTAAAACGAAAGCACGCAGGTTAAAGCCTATGAAGACTGACAAAACCGCAGCACGCCCCGCAGCCCCTTCTGTTACGAAAGCAAAAAAGCCCGGCGGGACAGTGAAGAGCATAAAATCATTTCTGGTCATAGTGGTATGCGTTGTTCTGGCCGGCGGTTTTTCGCTGTTTATGAAATACCAGAACGACGCGTATATATCCGTTGGAAAGCAGTTGGACGCCGCAAGCAAGGAGATAGAGGCCCAAAGGGCGGCAACGGCGAACCTTGAGCTGGAGCTGGCGAAGCAGGGCAGCGACGAGTATTACGAGCATATTGCACGGGAGGTGCTGGGGCTTGTGTATAAAAACGATATCATATTAAAGAAGCGCTGATGATAGGTTTATGGAAAGACGCCGGGCCTGTACCGGCGTTTTTTTATTTCATACATGCACACAATTTGATGTGCAGCATAATATACAATAGGGCGGAAGCGTCCGCCCGCCCTCAAAATGCGGGACACCTACAGGCCGCAATGTTACATAATACGACCTTGTATTATGGCTGGAGGTGTTCGCGTGTTGTGGTGTTTGCAAGGCTTTTTTATGTTTTTGCAGGTCAAGGGCGGCGGTTCATTCCCCAAGACCCTCACAAAGGAAGAAGAAGCCCGTTACCTGGATTTACTGGTGAACGGCAGCCGCGAAGACAAGACACAGGCAAAGGATGAGCTGATTTCGAGGAATCTGCGGCTTGTGGCCCATATCGTCAAGAAATACAACTCAAAAGAATGCGAGGATTTAATCTCGGTGGGGACGGTAGGGCTCATAAAGGGCATATGCACATTCAACGCCGACCGCGGCACAAAACTGGCGACCTACGCGTCGAGGTGCATCGAAAACGAGATACTGATGTATCTCCGGGCGCAGAAAAAACTCAGCAGGGAGGTGTTCCTTAACGATCCAATCGGGGTCGATAAAGAAGGCAAGGTCGTCACAATCGAGGATAAATTGAAAGACGAGAATTACTCTATAGATGAAAAGGTGGGCCTCAAAATGCAGGTGCATTTGCTGCGCGGGCTTATCGAGGTTTGCTTAACCTCCCGGGAGAGGGCGATAATCCTATACAGGTACGGCCTCCTATCGGGAAAGGAGATTACCCAGCGCGAAACGGCGAAGCTCCTCGGGATATCGCGCAGTTATGTGAGCAGGATCGAAAAAAAGGCATTAAAGAAATTGAAAAGGGAAATGAAAGCGGACGGGTGAGTAACCGTTTAACGGTTACAGGGGGGCTATTTCTATAGCCTCCCTAAAATTTTGCGAAATCTTACCATATTTCCGATAAAATCCTTGTGTTTTTTTTTACCATATGCTATAATTCAAAATATCTATAGGGCAAATCAAACAAATAACGTTTTCAAAGGTGACTATATGTTAAAAATCAAGATAGCTTATATAGGCGGCGGATCGCGTAATTGGGCCAGGGTTTTTATGAACGACCTCACGCTGGACGGCGAGCTGTGCGGCGAAATCGCGTTGTATGATATCGACGCAGACGCGGCGCTGAGGAATAAAAAGATCGGCGAGCGCCTTTGCGCGCTGCCCGAGGCCCGTTCGCAGTGGACGTATACCGTCAGCGAAAACCTTGACAGCGCCCTTAAAGGCGCGGATTTCGTTGTAATATCCATCCTTCCCGGCACGTTTGAAGATATGCGCTCGGATGTCCACGCCCCTGAAAAATACGGGGTTTATCAGTCCGTGGGCGACACGGCGGGGCCAGGCGGGGTTCTTAGGGCAATGCGCACCGTGCCTGTCTTCGAGTATTTCGCCGACGCCGTCCGCAGGAATTGCCCGGACGCCTGGGTCATTAACTTTACGAATCCTATGTCCGTATGCGTTAAAGCTCTGTACGGCGCGTTCCCCGGCATAAAAGCCTTTGGCTGCTGCCACGAGGTCTTCAACGCCCAGAAATACCTCTGCGCCGTCTACTCCGATATGACGGGGAAGGCAAGGCCCGACCGAAGGGAGCTTGTTACGGAGGTCGCCGGGGTGAACCATTTCACCTTTATCACAAAAGCCCATATCGGCAGGGAAGACTTGCTGGCAATGCTCCCGGCGTTTATGGAAAAGTATCCCGACGGGTATTACATAGACAATTCCGCGCATTCTAAGGAAGGGAAGCCTTTCGCGGACAGAGGCTTGGTTAAGCTGGATCTTTTCAGGCGGTACGGCGCGCTAGGCGCGGCCGGAGACAGGCATCTGGTGGAGTTTTGCAATTCGGCCTGGTACTTGAAGAACCCGGAATATGTCGGGGCTTACGGCGTTAAATTAACCCCGGTAGACTACC
>JAISVU010000387.1 GCA_031271375.1 Clostridiales bacterium
CGCGGGGTGGCTGACCAGCATAGACCGCCGCCTGCCTTTTGTATTTACGTTTATGATTTTTACCGCGGCGATAATTATCGTTGGGCGTATCCGCGAGCCGGATGGTGTAAACGAGGGGAATTAGCTTATGTAAAAACTGATGAATCCAGTTGTAAGACCGATTCCTTTATTTCCTCCTCGGAAGATGGCGGGTTATGCAGCGCTGCTCTTGTAAGGGGAGACAAATGATTGTAGAGCTCCTGAAGCGGATTTCCATGCCGAATCTGAATCAGTTTCACTCTGCGCCGGTTCGCGGTGTCATATATGCGGGTTCTTGAGCCGACCATATCGAAAATAACGACGCCGTTATCGCCCACTCTGTTTATTTTATCCTCGACAACTTCTTGGTTGCCGGAGGCTATAAGCCCCACCTCAATGCGGATACGCCCTCTTGAAGTCTCTACCTCGGCATCGGTCTCCCTGTCAACTTCTAAATCCCTGTCGACATTCATCCAAAAGTTCGTGTTTTCTTGAAGCCCTAAAATGGTTAATGCCGAACGTATAAAAACGTGTTCAAGCCTCTTGCCGATTTTGGATTTATCGGTGCCTCTTATACTCAAAGTCGCCGCTCCGGCCATCATTAAAAGCCATGCGTGGTCGATATCGTCTTCTCTGTTGATAGTCATAAGCAGGGTTTGGATATGATGTTCAAGGGTTTCTAAAATATCGGGTAAATCATTCTGTGTGCCGCCAATATTTTTCAAAGTCTTATTTGTAAGCCCTGTCAGCCAAATTTGCAAGTATTTCTGCTCTTTTGATTTTCTGCGTATACAGCTTAAATCTTCCAGTAATTTGATTCGCCAATTATCTCCAAATGACATTTTAGCGTTCTTAGCGACATCAGACAGCCACAGGTGTGTAAGAATTTGACGGCTTTTTGTATTCTGCTCGGTAACAAGACGGTAATTACGGCCTAATAACAGATGCAGCGTCAGGCTCCTTAACGCGTCTTCAGAGAAAGCGTCAATCAACCCTATATTTGAGCTAAGCCAATCGTTATATTGCTCTATATGATATTCCATTCTTTCATTCCCCTTCATTATGGTCATTATATATGTAGCAGTCCACACGCGTATCTTCGGATACTTTTTTTATTATGTTTTTCTTCATATACGCATAATACTTCGGGTCTGTGTCAATGAGCATAAACCGTCTGCCAAGCTCAATCGCCGCGTATCCAACCGTACCGATACCCGCGAATGGGTCTACAACCATGTCGTTTATAAACGAGTAATACCTGATTATCTTCCGGGCAAGGGCTTCGGGAAATGTCGCCGGATGAATCTTACTGGTGTTCGGCGGTATTCTCCATATATTTGTCACATCATAATCTCCAAGTATTTTGGACGCGGTTACATACTCCTGAGAGTGGTGTTTTCTGATATTCCAATCAATAAGCTTCTCTGTATGCTTACGATACACCAAGACATATTCCGTCACTGTTACAGGTTTGTATTGCAAAGGCTGCCTGTCGGCGCGGAAGCGTCTTCCGCGGCCCACATTCCACCCTGCGCCTTCCGGTTTCTCCCAAATAATATCGTCAACAAAGTCAAACCCGATACTTTTCATTATCTGATGTATATCAAACGGAATAGGAATCCTTGTACTCGACGTACTGCGAGACGCGCGTTTAATCAATACGGGGGAAACATTGACAACCAAAAACCTGCCCTCGGATAAAATGGAATGACACCTTATAAAAACGCGCCGTAAAAAATCAAGGTACTCTTGATAGTCAACAAACTCCGAGTATTCCGGTTTAGCGTTATAATACGGCGGGGAAGTAAAGACGAGCTGCGCCGTATCCGGAGGGTATTCTTCCAGTACTTGAACACAGTCCCCCAGAATAATTTTATTGGGGATTGCGGCAGGGACAAAAACATTTGAATTTCTTCTAGTTGATCTTTGCTCTTGAGGGATAGCCTTGCGTATGCGTTCGATTATAAGATTTGTTTTGGTCGCGTTTTTAATTTCGGTTAATCTTCTGTTGGCTTGCAGTTCCCCAATAACTGAGGTCTCCCTATATTTTAAGCTTATCCGCCACGAATCCAGCCTGTCGTCATATTCCGGCAGGCCGCAGGTTATTTCTGCGGCAAAGTTGTTTAAATTGGTGTTGATCCAGTTTTGAGCTAAACTGCGAGCCTTGCCCGTAGACCCTTTATCAAACACCATAACCTATTTCTCGCCCTTCACTTTCTTTAATTAACTTAGCGGCTCAAAATCGCCCGCCCCGTGCTTGCAAACCGGGCAGACAAAATCGTCCGGAAGCGTCTCACCCTCATATACATATCCGCATATCTTACAGACGAAACCCTTTTTCTTGTCCTTAACGGGCGGCGGAGACTGGGGCTTGGGCTTGATATTATTGAAATAATACTGGTATGTGGCGCTGCGTTCTTTGGAGAGAACGAACGCCTCCGTAACCTCGGCTATGAACAGCGTATGCGTGCCGCAGTCAACCGACTGAGCGACGGCGGCGCACAGGACGGCGTTCGTACCGGCAGGAACATAGCGGATACCGTTCGCGGCGCGGTCGTCATAGCCGCAATCCGCAAACTTGTCGGTATCCCTGCCGCTATGGAAGCCGAACCGCTCAAAGACGCCAAACCCCGCGTTTTCGGCAAGCACCGAGATATTGAACGCGCCTGTTCTTAAAACCATATCGTGGGTATGGTTGGCTTTGTTGACGGCGATTGATATCCGCGTCGGGGATTCGGCTATCTGGATCGCGGTGTTGATAATACAGCCGTTATCCGCCTCGCCTTCTTTCGCGGTTAAAACGAACAAGCCGTAGGACAGCTTGAATATAGCTTCGCGTTGGATGCTTTTGGAGTTATCCATAAAAACCCTCTCGGCATTATATTAAATTACTTCTGGAAGTGAGGGGAATCGAACCCCTGTCCGAAAACACATCAGCATGAACCTCTCCCATCACAGCCGATTTTTAAGGATTCCCCTTACCTGGCGCAAACCGGCAAGCGCCGGGTTCGGGTAGCTTCATAGGTTCTTTTTTCGCCGCAAAGCTTTGGCAAAAAAGTTCCCCGCATAGACGACGCCGGTTACTTGCCCTGCGGGAGAAGCAAGGCCGACGGCCGCTTTATTTAAGCGGCAAAAGCTAAATTATCGTTGTTGTTTATTTTTTGTTGGCATTTTAACGCATTTACCGTTGCGGATGGCTATCCATGAAGATAATGTCCCCGTCGAAACCATTGCACCCCCGTTTAGTTATTATGGTCACATTCTAGCATATGCTATAAGTTTAAGCAAGGATAATTTGAATTTGTCACCTATTCTAAATATAATAATACTAAATCAAGAGCTATGCTTTTCTCTGTCTCCCTGCGAGAAAAATTCTTACACACGGAGGCACAGAGACACGGAGAGTTAAAAGGACAGCAAACCACGCCTAATAACTCACGCCTTATTTAAACACCGCCGCTACAGCCAATAGATACCAGAATGCTGCAGATTCTCTGTAAGGCACGGCTCGTCATTGCGGGCTTAACCCACAATGACGAGCCGCGCCTTCCGTTATGCTCTACGCCAGAGCTTCCGCCGTTTCTTTAAGCTGCTTGATGATCTCCAGCTTCTGCGGGCATTTGGATTCGCACTGGCCGCACTCGACACAGGCGGAGACGGGCTTGTGCTTGGAGTCCCCCGTGCCGATCCTGCCGTACTGCTCCTTCGCGTGGGCTGTGAGGCCGTAGACGCGGTGGTAGTTCATCAGCTGGAATATATTCGGGATGTTAAGCCCCTGGGGGCAGGGCATACAGTAGTTGCAGCCCGTGCAGTACAGCTCGGAAAGGCGCTTGGTCTCCTCCAGCATCGCTTGAACCTTCGCCTTCTCTTCGGCGTTAAGATGCCCTTCAAGGGAGGCCACCTTCGCGTTCTCCTCCACCATTTCCGGCGCGCTCATGCCCGAAAGGGCCACATGAACCCCCGGATGCGCCAGGACGAAACGCAGTGCCATCTCGGCGGTGCTTACCGCCGCGTTCGCGCCCAGCGCCTCTTGAATGACCTTGGAAGGCGCGCCCAGCCTGCCGCCCGCCACCGGGCCCATGATTACGACGCCCAGGCCTTTGTCGTTGGCATAGGCGATGTTCGCTTCATTGGCGCGGTCCAGCAGGTTGTACTGCATCAGGACAGACGAGAAATAGCCGCTGTCCACGATTTCCTTCATGTTTTCGGGTTTGTCGTGGTAAGAGAAGGATATATGCTTGATGAGACCTTCTTCCTTCGCCTTGAGCGCCTCGGCCATCGGCCCGCCGGCCTTCAT
>JAISVU010000400.1 GCA_031271375.1 Clostridiales bacterium
TAAGGGGATGATTAATGATATCAATACCGCCGTGTTTATTGATATGCCGCAGGTTCGCGATACCGTCTCGGGGGTTGCCTCAAAGAGGGCCACGATGGACTTGAAATCCTCCTCAATCATCCTATGAGCGAGGGCGTTCACATCCCGGCGCGGAATAGCGTAAAAGAGCAGCAGTTCCAGCGCTTCGTGGTCTGCAAAGGTCTCCAGCCCGTTTTCAACATACTTCTTGCGTATACGGATCCTATGGTTTTCGTGTATCTCCGAAGGGGTTCGGTTCCCTTTCACAGCTCTTTCTCCAGCGTCTTAATTACCCGTTCCAGAACCTTTATCCTAGCGAACTTTTTACTGTTGGCCTCCACAACCGTCCAGGGAGCGCAATGCGTTGATGTTTTGGCAAGCATCTCGTTTACGGCAAGCAGGTATGCGTCCCATTTTTCACGGTTACGCCAGTCTTCGCCGCCTATTTTATACTGCTTCATCGGGTCTTCCATGCGCGCTTGGAAACGGCGCAGCTGTTCATCTTTGTCTATGTGCATCCAGAACTTGCATATAATCACGCCGTGACGCCGCAGATGCATTTCCATTTCGTTTATCTCATTAAAGGCCCTGCGCCATTCATCTTCGGAACATAAACCTTCAACGCGCTCAACCATCACCCGCCCATACCAGGATCGGTCGAAAATAGCGATATGCCCGTCCTTTGGCATATCCCGCCAGAAACGCCAGAGATAATGGTGGCTCAGTTCCTCTTTGCTTGGCGCGGCCACAGGCCTCACATCATATCCGCGGGGATCCAGCTCCTCCGTAAGGCGTTTGATGTTGCCGCCCTTCCCGGCGGCATCCCAGCCCTCGTATACAATAACAACAGACCTGCGCTTGCGGTAGAGCTTAAAACCCAGGTTAGATATATGTTTTTGGTATTGCTTTAATAAACTGTCGTACTGTGCCTCCGACAGGTCTTTTTCCAGGCTGACTCCGCTCAGTATATCAGGCACGTCATCAAACGCTTTTCTTTGTGTATTCTCTGTGTTCTTTGTGGCCAAATTATTTTTTTCTTTTTCCCGCATACTGACGGTCTCAGTGAGCCTTTCCACCAAAACCTCAAAAAAGCGGATCGCCGCGCTCTTTTTGTCGTCGGATGGTATCACGGTCCATTTAACCGAACCGGCACCTGTCTTCTTCAGCATATTGTCAAAATGATTATAATACTTATTATAATCCTTGTTTTGCGCCCAGTCCTTCTCCGTAACGCGCCAACGGGTGTCCTCGTTCTTCTCCAGCTCCTTAAAACGCTTGAGCTGCTCGTCTCTGCTGATGTGCAGAAAGAACTTCAGTATCAAGACGCCGCTGTCCGCAAGCTGCTTTTCAAAAGCCAGTATATCGCGGCATATCCCGTCCATGTCCTTTTCAACATGGCCGCGTATCGCACCGTCCCCTATAACCGCTGCGGTGTTCCAACTCTTATCAAAGATAGCGAAGCGGCCTCCTGGGGGCGTTTTAACAGCATACCTCCATAGAAACGGGCGCATAAACTGATCCTCTGTTACCTTCTCCATTGAATGGACGCTGAAATTACGGGGATCAAGGGGTTCCAGCGCCTTGCTGATGAGCGTTCCTTTGCCCGCCGAGCTCCATCCGTCAAAGGTTATAATAACCGGAATCCCCAGTTCCTTAACCTTTAATTGTAACGATTCCAGCCGTTTTTCTAAAACGCCCATCCTGGCGTGATAGTCAGATTTATCAATACCGGTTTTCAAATCCGCCTTATCCAGCATCAGCATCCCTCCAAAATATCCAGGCTCTTGGGCGGGGAATCCAAAACGCCCTCTCTGAAAATGGTCATCGCATTTATCAATTCCCGTTGGGGATTAGCCGACAACCCAAACTTAAATATGTCCTTAACATCCGACTCCAATATGTAGCACAACACACTCACCGCGCCTGCGGAAAAAGGCATTGATCCGGCTCTTTCCTCACCGCACGCCGGGCAGGCCGTTCCTTCCGGGAGGAAATAACCGTCGTTATAGATAGATCCGTGGCACACGCAGCAGCGCCCCGCCGCAGGCGCGAACCCTTCCAGCTGATAAAACTTAATCTCGAACACAGCCGCGGCCAGCCTGGGGTTCACGTCGCCTCCGGCTATCTTTCTCAGCGTAAGGTAGATAAGCCTAAGCGCGTCCCGGCAGTCCATTCCCTGC
The DNA here is from genome assembly GCA_031271375.1 of Clostridiales bacterium. GTDB lineage: Bacteria > Bacillota > Clostridia > Lachnospirales > WRAX01 > JAISVU01. Next base: position 2,199 of record JAISVU010000400.1, read on the forward strand.
ATTATAACCTTTTCGGCGATCTCAATAACATGACTGGCGCAGCAGAGGCGTTCCAAGTCGGTTCTTGCGCGGTAAAAGTTTTCTGTAAGCGTCGCCTGGGCCACGGTCATAAAACCCGAACCCTCGTACATAACAAACTCGGAAAATGCCATAAGCTGTGCGGACGCGTGGAACTTACTTGCCGGATTCCCTGCGCCTTTCGCCAGAACCGTCGTCCGCCCCCGTTCCAGCAGCAGCAAGGTCAGCCGTTTGTCACGTTCTCCCGCCGGGCTTTCCTTTATCACGATGCCCTTGTCCTTGAATGTGCTTCCCACGCGCCTCTCTCTCCGCTCTCATGCCGTTGAATCCTTTATATCTAAGGTACGCTCTGGCGTCTCCCGTTTCGCAAAACATGTCCCAATAATATTCGTCCATAGTGACAATACCCCCCTTATTTCCTATGAAATAGGATGTTCGCGGTCTTATGCCTCTATACTACAGAATATTTTCCATGAGAGACTTTGCCATCGCCTGATTGTCACGCCAATCCTTTTTAACCTTAACCCATAGCTGAAGGTTAACCGGTGCCCCTAAAAAGCGTTCAATATCCCGGCGGGCCTCAGCTCCGATGAGTTTAAGCATCGCGCCGTTCTTGCCGATAACGATACCCTTGTGGGAATCCTTTTCGCAGTATATCGTAGCCTCTATATCGAACAGCTCCAGGCCGTCCCGCTTTTTCATCATTATAATTTCGGCGGCGGCGCCGTGGGGCACCTCGTCCCGCAGATTGTTAAGAGCCTTTTCACGTATGATTTCGGCGGCGATAAAACGCTCGGGCTGGTCTGTTATATAATCGTCGGGAAAGAACTTGGGCCCCTCCGGGAGCGACCGTTCAATTTCGGTCAAAAGAGCTTCCAGGTTATCGGATTTTAGAGCGGATACCGGTATATTTTGCGCGAATGTTACAATTTCATTTGCCTGGGCAATTATTTCCAGAATAACGGGCTTTGCCGCCGCGTCGATTTTATTGATGACGAGGAACAGATTCTTCAAACGCTTCAAGCCGTCAAGAACATACTTGTCCTCATCCGTAAGACTGTCGGCGGCGGACACCAAGAACAGCGTTATATCCGCGTCGGCCACCGCTGACCTTGCGGCTTTCACCATCAGCTCCCCCAGCTTATGGCGCGGCCTGTGTATACCCGGCGTGTCAAGAAAGATAGCCTGATAACGCGGCTTGGTAAGAACGCCTTGAATCCGGTTCCTTGTGGTTTGCGGCTTGTTGGATATTATAGCCAGCTTTTCGCCCACTAAGCTGTTAAGCAGCGTGGACTTGCCCACGTTGGGCCGCCCCGCGATACCGACAAAGCCTGAGCGAAAGGTTTCTTCTTTATTCAATTTCCGGCTCCTTATGCGTAATGCAAATCCAGGTCTTGCCCTTGTTCACGGTTAATTGTTCCCCGTTTTGGCCAAGCCAAACCGTGGGCGAGTCATGCCCTTCCTTCGACCAGCTTATAGGCTCAACCGAACCGTTCGTATACAGATAGCCTGTACCGCTGCCGATAACGCCCACGTTACGGCGGCCCTCCGTATCGCCTTGAATGGAGCGGA
>JAISVU010000423.1 GCA_031271375.1 Clostridiales bacterium
AGACGATACAGCAGGCAATTGTGGCTATCCTCAGCGAGTTAAGGAGCGGGAACCAGTCCATTGCGGTTACGGCTTCGAGAAGCCTGCGGCTTCAAAGACGGCCATCGCGCCGTCCGTCGTAAGAAAATCCAAAAACGCGGCGGCGGCCTCGGGATTCGCGGCCGTCTTAAGTACCGCGGCGGGATAAACCACCTGCCCGCACATCCCGGCGGTGGCGTAGTCAATGATATCAAGCCCGGCGCTGTATGCGTCGGTGCAGTAGATAACCCCGAAATCCACGCTGGCTTCCTTTATCTGCGTTGTCACTTCCTTGACGTTCGATCCGTATGTAATGCGGCCGTTACGCGCCAGTTCTTCCTCGTCCAGCCCCAAATAAGCCAGAATACGCTGGGTGTACTGCCCCACCGGCACATCCGCGTTGCCCATCGCCATCAGCGTGTCCCCGGCGGCGAAGATGCCGGGCAAATCGCCAAAACCGCCGATATTCTTGGGGTTGCCGTCCGGCGCCGCCAGCGCGACGCGGTTCTCCAACAGGTCGATACGCGTTTCGCCGTCAACAAAGTCCAGCCTGTCCGTGTTGATGTCCCCGGGGGCGTCAATGTCCAGCTGGTTCATCTGCAGCTGCCCCGCCGAGATGAACAGGTCGCATTCCGCGCCTGCTTGAATCTGGGTTTTCAGCGTCCCCGACGAATCGAAGTTGAAGGTCAGCGTAACATCCGGCTCCGCTTCGGCGTACAGGACGGCGATTTCCTCAAGGGTCTCAGTCATTGAGGCGGCGGCGAAGACTATCACTTCGGTCTGCCCCGCGCCCTCAGGCGTCTTGCCGGCGCAGGCGGCCGCCGCCAGCGCGATAACCAGCGCCAGCGCGGCGGTAATAAACTTATTCATACATTACTCCCCTCCGCTTTTCGCGGGATAATTACGGGCGTGGATTTACACGCGCCGGAGGTATTTTAACAGCTTTTGTAAAATCATTTAACCACGAAAACCGCGAAAAGCACGAAAAAAGCCAGACATGCCTTAACCAGTGGCCCGTACAGTTAAAGCTCGTGCCATCTAACGCGGCGTACTTTGACGGCGCGAACCTGCTCGTCGCTGCAGACTGCTGCGCGTATGCCTATGGGGACTTCCACGCAGGGTACATGAGGAACAGGATTTTGGAGGATTTATGACGTTATGAGTACAGGATAACCGACACATTGTCCGAGGCGCTTCCTTTTGGTATCTTCGCGCGGAGCGCCCCGGCTTTTTCCTGAAGGTTTCGGTGGCTCCTGTCAGAAAGGCATTTTATCATGTCGGCTTGCGAGAGGTGCTTATACAGCCCGTCCGAGCAGAGCATAAACATCCGCCCCGGCTTGAAGCGTCCCCTGGCCCTGAAAAAGCGCGGGCTCTCCGCGACGCCGACGGCGCGGGTCACATATCGCCCGCTGATATGGTCTTCCGTAAGAAGGGACAGGCGTTTGCCGTGGACGCGGTAGACCCTGCTGTCGCCCACATGAAGGATGAAATACTCCCCGCCGCCGCAAATCAGCATCGAGAGTGTCGTGCCAATGAGCCCCCCCAGGGCCTTTCCTTTGTTAAACAGCTCCGTGTTCACGCCGGTCAAGGCCTCTTCGGCTTGGGCCAGCGCGTCGTCCATGCGTGTATTGTAGCGGACGCGCCTGATAAACTCATCGTCCCACCAGCGGGAGAGCCTGTCCGGTACCGCCTTGCTTGCCACTTCACCGCGCAAATGGCCGCCCATCCCGTCCGCGACAGCCGCCAGCCCGTAACGCTTTTTGCCCAGCTCAAGCGATTTCACGAGAACGCTGTCCTGGTTCACCGCGCGCCGGTCGCCAATGTCCGATACGATGCCGAACCCGTAATGCCTTTTACCGAACACCGGGGTTAATCCTCATAGAAGCGCACCGTAAACCGGGTGTCGGCCAGCTGTATCATATCGCCGCTGTAGAGCTGTGTTTTCAGACCGCTCTGTATCCTGTGCTTCATTCCGTTGATATAGGTGCCGTTCTTTGATTCCAGGTCTTTTATAAACAACTGGTATCCCTCAATGATCAATTCGGCGTGGACGCGCCCGACCAAATTGCTTGGGCACACATAATCGACATTGGCGAAGGATCTTCCGATTAAGAAGCCGCTGTGGTCAATATAGACCTTCTTTATTTCACCGTCATTATAGTGTTCAAGGAAGGGGCGGAAGGCGTCTGCATTCTGCATCGCTTCGGTCATCGTCGCGTCGTCGTCCACGGTCGTGTCGTAATCAGTATAATCGTCGTCTTCTTGGTAGACGCTGCGCGGCGGCGAAGCTGGGCGGGGAGGGGACTCGTTTTCATACTCAGCCGCCCTGCCCCTCAACGCAAGGAACAGCATAAACAGATCGGCCCCAAGAACCGCCAGCACGGCGCTGGCGATACGGAGCCAGTCCGGCTCGCCGGTGGACGCCATAACAAATGCCCCGCTCAAAACAAGCCAAGCCGCCGCCGCGGCGAAGACAACCTGAAGGACAATGAACACCGCGATAATCACCACGTTGACCTTTGGTTTCGTTATTACCGGCGCGGGAGCGGGTTTAGGCGCGGGTCTGGCGGGGGGCTTAGGCGCGGGTTTGATTGCGGGTCTCGGCGCGGGCTTTGATATAGGTTTTGGCGAGGACCGGGGCCTGTCATCCTTTGGCGGCGCGGACCTTGAGGATTTGGCGGCTTCGAGTGCCAGCTCGTCCTCCAGGTGCTGCCTTGCCCTCTCGTATGAAAGGGGGCTTTTCGTCACTTCGCCCAGAAGCGACTGGATATAATGCCCGTCGGCGTCCGCTATGTCGGCGGTGATCATGCTTTTCGCGAAATCTCTTAACCCGGATATCCCGGTTTGGGCCTCATATATCGGAGCATAAACGAAGGCGCAGGAATTATCCGCCGTGTTGATAAAGATAAACTCCTTATCGCATACCAGGCCGGTATCCGGCAGAAATAGCGCGGTTAAGTCGCCTATCGCGTTGATATAGCCCAGGAGCAGCAAAAGAAGCTGTTGTTTCGACAGTTTCCTTCTTAACAGATAGTCGCTGAGGGATATCCTGCCCTGTATGTCATAACGCAGGACGGTGTCCCCCCGGGATACGGCGGCCGAGGTTTTTAACAGATACCGGGATTTTGCCCCGGTTATCGCCTCCGCCTGGAATTTGATAATCTCGGTGTTGCGCGGAAAGGCCAGCGTAAGGAAATACCCGGCTTCCGTGGTCTCTGTGCTTTTAACCGCGCGTGTTTCCGCTATCAGATCAAACATAAACCTGTCTCCGCCTCCCAGGTAAATTATACTGTACTGATGCTTATTTTTCAATATATTTCATGTTGAAAACAGTTCTGTTAATCTTTACTTGCTCATATTAATAATCTGGGAGAAGTGTGAAAGAGTGTGACGGTTATTGCCGCACTGTCATAATATACAAATGACAAGGTTTATGTATGGGTGGTTCTGATTGTAAATAATTGTATCGCACGGACGCCGAAGCCATGAACTTTGGCGTTTTAATTATCAAGCCTCTCGTGATACCTCAGAACATCCACATAAGTTTTCTCCGTCCCTCTGTGCCTCTGTGTGTAAGGGGGGGGTTAAAAGATTTTTACGCACAGAGACACGGAGGCACGGAGAGGTTAGGATTTCAGTATACTCTCCGCGTACTCAACGCCAAGCCCGTATGCCCCGCCGTATTCCTTGACGATGGACATCACGCCGTCGTAGGTGTCCTTGTTGTTCCAGTCGCGTTGCCACTCAATCAGCACCTGCATCCATGTCATCGGCTTTACGCCCGCCTGGGTCATGCGTAATATTGCCATGTCATGTGCATCCTTTGTGGCTCCGCCGCAAGCGTCTGCCGCCACATAAACGTCATACCCGTCTTTCCTCATGCACAGAGCCGGGAAGGCCACGCAGGCCTCCGTCCACAACCCTGCGATAACCACCTTTTTCCGGCCGGTTTCTTCCACGGCCTTTTTCAGGTTCACGTCTTCCCAAGCGTTGATGGCGGTGCGGTCGATGGGGGTTACGTCGAGGTATACATCCTGCAGCTTTGAATACATATAGCCGGAAAAGCTCTTGGCCTCGACCGTCGTCAGTATGCACGGTACGTTAAACAGCTGCGCCGCCTTCGCCAGCCCGACGATATTATTCTCAATAGTTGCTCTGGACGCGCTCTCCACGCCGAAGTACATCTGCGGCTGGTGGTCGATGATGATTACGGCGGACTGGGCCGGGTCCAGTAGAGTATCGGGGTATTTTCTCATTACATGACAGCTCCTTTTGATTTTTATTATAATCTTCCTCAAAATTAAGGAAATTATGTGTTATAATAATCATAAGAGGCGATCTATATGAAGACAATGGTTCTTGCCGAAAAACCCTCGGTAGGCAAAGACATAGCAAGGGTACTGGGCTGCAAAGCGGGCGGCGGCGGCTTTATAGAAAGCCCGAAATATGTGGTGACATGGGCTTTAGGGCATTTGGTTCAGCTGGCGGAGCCGGAGGATTATGACCAGCGCTACAAGACCTGGGACATCGGCCATCTGCCGATTATGCCGGAAAAGCTCCAGCTCACGGTTATCCCGCAGACCGCGAAGCAATACAAGACCGTGAAAGACATCCTGCACCGCTCTGATGTATCGGACATTATTATCGCTACGGATGCCGGCCGCGAGGGCGAGCTGGTGGCCCGCTGGATTATCGAGAAAGCCGGGTGCCGCAAGCCCATCAAACGCCTGTGGATTTCATCCGTTACGGACAAGGCTATCAGCGAGGGCTTTCAGAGCCTCAAGGACGGCAAGTTTTACCTAAACCTCTGCGATTCGGCGAAGGCCAGGGCCGAGGCCGACTGGCTCGTGGGTATCAATGCGACGCGCTGCCTTACCACGAAGTTCAACAGCCAGCTCTCCTGCGGCAGGGTGCAAACGCCTACGCTGGCGATCATTGCGAAGCGGGAAGAAGAAATACGCAGGTTTGTGGCAAAACCTTTTTACGGCCTTACCGCTGACGCGGGGAGCTTTACGCTCCGCTGGGCCGATAGTAAGACAGGTTCGCCGCAGTGTTTCGATAAGGGGCGTATCGACGGCCTTCTCGCGGCTTTGCGCGGGGAGAGGGAAGGTGTTGTCATAAGCGTCGACAAGACGGCAAAGAAGAAGCTGCCGCCGAGGCTCTATGACCTCACGGAGCTGCAGCGCGACGCAAGCAAGCTCTACGGCTATTCCCCTAAGGAAACCCTTTCCGTAATGCAGCGGCTCTATGAAGAATATAAGGTTCTTACTTATCCGCGCACGGATTCGCGCTATATCTCATCGGACATAGTGCCGACGCTGCCGGACAGGCTCAGGGCCTGCCCCAGGCAGTACGGCAAGATAGTGGGGCAGATTCTGCGTCAGCCGATACGCCCGAACGCCAACTATGTGGACAACGCGAAGGTCTCGGATCACCACGCCATCATCCCCACCGAGCAGGGGATTGAGATGTCGATACTGGGCGAGAGGGAGCGCAAAGTCTATGATCTGGTGGTAAAGCGGTTCCTGACCGTATTTCTGCCAGCTTTTGAGTATGAGCAGACGAAGCTGCGCGTCAAGATAGGCCATGAGGTCTTTACGGCAAGCGGTAAGGCGGTGCTGGCTCAGGGGTATAAGGAAGCATTTAATATAGACGACGAGGACGACGAGAATACGGATGAGGGCGGTTCTCAGACTTTGCCGCGCTTCAAGAACAGCGACAGTATACCCGTGCGCGGGATGAAGCTCACCGAGGGCAGGACAAGCCCGCCGCCGCCGTTCAATGAAGCTACGCTGCTATCGGCGATGGAGAACCCGACGAAGTACATGGAAAACCATGACAAAGCCATTGCGGAGGCGCTGGAGCAAACCGGCGGCCTCGGCACCGTCGCGACGCGGGCGGACATTATCGAAAAACTCTTCGACAACTTTGCTATAGAGAAGAAAGGGAAGGATATATTCACCACCGCGAAGGGCCGCCAGCTCCTTCAGCTGGTGCCTAAGGACCTCAAGTCCCCCGAGCTGACCGGGGCGTGGGAGCGTCAGCTCCAAAGCATTTCCCAGGGGAAGCTGGACAAGGCGGCGTTTTTAACCGGCATACGCAAATATACGACGGACATTATCCGCGAGATAAAGGCCAGTACCCAAATCTTCAAACACGACAACCTCACGACGGAAAAATGCCCGGAATGCGGCAAGTTTATGCTACGCGTGTCCGGGAAGAAGGGCGAAATGCTTGTTTGCCAAGACAGGGATTGCAACGCGAGGATAAATATTTCATTCTCCATCCGCTCAAGGTGCCCGAACTGTCATAAGTTCCTGTCGATAACCGGCGAGGGGGACAAAAAGACGGTCGTCTGCGCCTGCGGTTATAAGGAAAGGTACGACGCCTTCGAGAGGCGTAAGAAAGCAGAACCTTCCAAACGGGAACTGCAAAATTTCATGGAGAATCAGAATAAGCGGAAAAATGACGCGGATCGCAGCGATAACCCGTTCGCGGCGCTGACGGGGATGAAGTTTGAATGATTAAAATTTTATATTTACATTTTATTTTTATATGTTATAATCCCGAGTTTGACACACTTTAGAGAAAAATCCCCGGATAAACCTTATAAAATCAAGGTTATCCGGGGTTTTAGATTCGGAGAAAACAGCATAATGTTTTTATGTTTTTGAGGATCAAAAAATATTTTTCATGGACTTCGAAGTAATGATTTGGCTGTCCGTGCGGAAACCAAAAGCCGTGTGCAGCGAATCCGTAAAATCAGTACGTGTATAGACAGGGACATAACCCTCGCCGTAAACCTTGAAAAAGTTCATCTCACGCAGTTGACGGATAATCTGTGAGCAAGTGAACTGCCCTCTAAGCCTTTTTCTAAAAGGCGGTATATGAGCAGGCTTATGAAGCAGGTCGTGAAATGCGCCTTGATGCGGTCGTCGCGTTTCAGGTAAACGGGCCGAGCTTTGAATTCGCTTTTGATTATCCGAAACCATTCTTCGATTTCCCGTCTCCGGCGGTTGATTTTAATGATGTCCGACGGATTGTCGTCAAGGTTCGTGCATACGGCATAGAAACTGTCAAATTTCCCTTCTTCCTCTATTGCGCCGGCGTTTAGTAACCGCTGATTAAGGTAAGCTCGCTCTCAATTTGCCGCGCTTTGAATTTTCGCTTCGCGAAAACCGCTA
>JAISVU010000329.1 GCA_031271375.1 Clostridiales bacterium
TATCTTGCCGAAACGCTCCGGCACAATCCGCAGCTCCCCGCTCTTGTAGGCTTCTATCGCGGGCTTCGCCAGCTCGTCCATCCTTACGAACCACTGCACCTTGAGCATGGGCTCGATAATGCGCTTGCAGCGGTCGTGGGTGCCTACGGAATGCGTCAGCTTCGTGCTTCCCATATACAAGCCGAGGGCGTCAAGGTCGGCCAGAATACGCTTCCGCGCGTCCTGCGCTGCCATCCCCGCGTATGCCCCGGCGTTATCGTTCATCGTTCCGTCGTCGTTAAGGATATTTATTCTGGGCAGGTTATGCCGCTCGCCCACCAGGAAGTCGTTGGGGTCGTGCCCCGGCGTGATCTTCACAACGCCGATGCCGAATTCCATGTCAACATATCCGTCGGCGATTATCGGGATCTCCCTGTCCATAAACGGCACTACGGCCGTCATTCCCACAAAACCGGCATATCTTCCGTCGTCCGGGTTTACGGCGACGGCCGTGTCGGCAAGGATCGTCTCGGGCCTTGTCGTGGCGAACTGGATATACTTATCCGTGCCCTTTATAGGATATTTGATATTATACAGCGCGTCCTCGCGCTCGGTATGCTCCACCTCGGCGTCCGAGATCGTGGTCTTGCAATGGGTGCACCAGTTTACGAGCTTTTCGCCCCGGTAGATATAGCCCTTGTCATAGAGCCTTACGAAGAACTCCAGCACCGCGTTGTTCAGGCCCTCGTCCATCGTGAAGCGTTCCCTGTCCCAGTCGCAGGAGGAGCCCATCTTCTTGAGCTGGCCCACAATGCGCGAGCGGTAGTTCATAGCCCAGTCCCAGGCGCGTTCCAGGTACTTTTCCCGCCCCAAATCCGCTTTTGTCAAGCCTTCCGCAGCCAGGCTCTGCACCAGCTTGGCCTCAGTCGCAATGCTCGCGTGGTCCGTCCCCGGCACCCACAGCGCGGCGCGGCCCTGCATACGCCTGCAGCGCACCATGATATCTTGCAATGTGTTGTCCAGCGCGTGGCCCATGTGCAGCTGCGCCGTAACGTTAGGCGGCGGCATCATCACCGTATAGGGTTCTTTCGACGGGTCGGGCTGGGTCTTGAAGTACCCCCTGCCCTCCCACTCGGCGTACAGCCGGTCTTCCACCAGCTGATGGTTATAGGATTTATCCATGTTCGTGCCTCCTTAAAATTAACATAAAAAAAGCCCAAGCAAAGGGCGAAAATCGCGGTACCACCTTTATTTACGCATAGGATAGCGTAATCTCTCATCCTTTAACGCGGGAAACGTGCGCGCTTAATAATAGAAACGCGTTCAGCGCACATGCTCGGAAGCGACATTCAGCGGCGCGGTTTTGGAACGCCTTTCAGCGTATCAACGTCCCTCTCTGTAAAATGCTTTCCGCCTACTCCTCTTCGTCACAGCATTTTCTGCATTATACACATGAGCGCGTTTATTGTCAATATATTTTATTAAGTAAATACCTATTGCAATAATTAGGCAAATATGATATCCTACCGTAAAGCCAAAAGATACGGGGATGATACCGACATGGCGAAGTACATTGGCAAAAGGCTTATCTACGCTGTTATCACGTTATGGATCATTAGCGTAATCACGTTCACGTTAATGCAGCTTGTACCGGGAAATCCTTTCCTGTCTGAAAAAGCGCCCTCCGCGGCGACGACGGCCGCCCTCGAAGCCAAGTACGGGCTGGACAAGCCGGTTCTGCAGCAGTACCTTACATACATGGGCGGCGCGCTGACCGGCGATCTTGGCCCAAGCATTAAACACAGGGGCCTCACCGTAAACGACATCATCGCGCAGGGGTTTCCGGTGTCGGCAAGGCTGGGGGGCGTGGCTTTAGCCGTCGCCGTTGTGCTTGGGCTGGTTTTGGGCAGCGTTGCAGCGCTTAAAAGAGGCAAATGGCAGGATAATGTCATTTTGGTTTTCGCGACCGGGGGTATTTCCATGCCCGGGTTCCTTACGTCGACGATTCTGCTTTTGAGTATCGGCGTCGCCTTTAAGCTGACGTTCGGTCTTGGAAGCTGGCAGCATTACATACTGCCCACCGCCGCCCTGTCCCTTTACCCAATGTCATATATAACGCGCCTTACCCGCAGCAGTATGCTGGACATAATGGGGCAGGACTATATGCGCACCGCGAAGGCTAAGGGCCTTGCCCAGCCTAAGGTGCTCTTCAAGCACGCGCTGCGCAACGCCGTCCTTCCGGTCATCACATACCTGGGCCCTGCGCTGGCCTATACCCTTACGGGCAGCTTCGTTGTTGAGAAGGTGTTCACAGTGCCGGGCCTCGGCAACGAGTTCATCTCAAGCATCCTTAACCGCAACTATCCTATGATAATGGGAACGACCCTCTTCCTCGCGCTGTTGATAATCACTATGAACGTTATTGTTGATATCATATATAAGATCGTTGATCCCCGGATTACGTTTAAATGATAAGTTTTAACGACAGAGAGGTATATTATGGATAAACCCAAAATACCGCACATGCCTACGTTTCAGCTGGACATCGAAAAACTGGACATACGCCCCGGCGATTTTGACGCGGCGGAAGCCTCGGATAAAGAGAGCCTCGTAATACTGCGGGACAGCGTCGGTTTCTGGAAGGAAGGGCTTTCCCGCCTGCGCAGGAATCCGATCGCTATGATAAGCCTGGTTTTCGTCATTATCTTCCTGATTGGGGCTTTTGTCGTCCCAGAAATATATCCGTATTCATATGAACATATGGATAAGTTAAGCCCGCATCTGTATCCGATGCAATACTCGGCGGCGGAGGAAGAACTACGGGCGGCGGGCGAGTTTGTGTTCCCGCACATCATGGGCACGGACGCGCTCGGCCGCGACACGATGATAAGGCTCCTGATGGGGAGCCGGATATCCCTTCTTGTAGGGATTGTCGCCGGCACGATCATCCTTGTTATAGGCTCGATCTACGGCGCGGTCGCCGGGTATTTCGGCGGCAGGGTCGATACCGTGATGATGCGAATAGTGGATATTATCTATTCGGTTCCCGATATCCTGATTATAATCATATTGCAGGTGACGCTCAAGTTTCCGCTGACGCGCCTCGCGGAGAGCGTCTCCGTTTTCGCGTGGATAAACAAGGTCGGCGTTTCGCTGATATCCATCTTTATCGTGTTCGCGCTGCTTTACTGGGTAGGGATGGCCCGTATCGTTCGCGGCCAGATACTCTCGCTTAAACAGCAGGAATTCGTAACGGCGGCCAAAGCCCTCGGCGCTTCAAACGGCCGGATAATACGCCGCCATCTGTTGACAAACTGCATAGGCACATTAATTGTCACCACCACGCTGCAAATACCTTCGTCGATATTTACCGAGAGCTTCCTTAGCTTCATCGGCATCGGCGTCGCCGCCCCGATGCCGTCCCTCGGCAGCCTCGCCAGCGACGCGATGGACGGAGTAACCACATACCCCCATAGGCTCCTTTCGGCAGCCATTTGGATAAGCCTGATAATACTTTCGTTCAATCTGCTGGGCGACGGCCTGAGGGACGCGTTTGACCCGAGACTGAAGAAGGATAAAAGCTAGTTGAGGGGAATAGGGTTATGAATGAACTTCAGATATGGAAACCCATTTGCTACAATAAGCAAATATGGGAGACTGCCAATACAGCGGCCTTCGATCGTATCGCTCCGTCGTGGATGGAGTATAGAAAGAAGCTGAACGAACAGGAGGGAGAATACGCCAAGTTTCTCCAAAAACTAAAATACGAACATTCCGTTGAAACAGGCATAATTGAACGCTTATATGATGTTGATGAAGTAGGTGTTACCGTTACATTATTAAAAGACGGTATAAATAGCAACTTTTTACAGCATGAAAATGTTGAGAATTCTGAAAAGGTATATGGTATAATACGCGATCAATACGAGGCGATTGACGGGATTTTTAGGTTCATAAAGAATGAGCGTGAAATCTCAACAAGTTTCATCAAGGAACTGCATAGTGTTGTTACGCGAAGTCAAGACACTACTGATGCGGTTACCACTACGGGTGAACTGATTAAGGTTCCTTTGCTGAGAGGCGAATACAAGAAACAGGAGAATAATCCTTCCCGGCCTGATGACGGCACTGTATACAAATACTGTCCTCCCGTACAAGTCAGCGCGCAGATGGACAGGCTTATTGAGATTCATAATCAACTGGCCGATAGAAAAGTCCATGTAATAATTAGAGCTGCGTATTTCCACCACGCACTGACTACGATTCATCCTTTTCAAGACGGAAACGGTCGTATTACGCGTTTACTTACTTCGTTGATTCTCATTCGTGACGGCTATTTTCCCTTCTCCGTGAAGCGCGCGGAAAGAGAAAAATACCTAAAAACTTTATCTCAAGCGGATGAAAATAACGTTCAGCCGCTTCTAGATTTTGTCAGTTCAACACAGATTAGAGCGATTGATTCCGCGCTTGGTTTTGCGTCAATCGATAATGAGAATTTAGATTCAATAATACAAGCGTTACAAAATAGGCTTGCAGAGAAGGAAGCGCAAAGGATTAGAGCTTTCGATGCAAATCGCGACGAGATTAATACGATTATTCTTAACTGCTTAAAGAATATGAAAGTATTGTTAAGTCAAAAACTTGGTTATGATATACAGCTGAATTCAGGAGGGAATGTGGAGCAATCTCACTTGAGTATTACACATCAAATGGGTATATATGCTACTAAATTTAATTATTTTATGAAACGCTCAATGCCATACAAATGGTTTAAGCTAAGTTTTTCTATTAATGAACGTCGTTTTATGATAATACTATTTACACATCATTTTGGACAGACAGATGATGCTATCGCAATTGGAGGAGTATTGGAAACATCCATAAAAGAGGGAGCTCGAGCCTCTACATACACAAGGAAGTCAAAGTTTGGTGATTTTAATATCATTCCGTTAGAAGTTCCGCCATTTACCCTATCATTATTGCCTGAAATAAATACATCAACAAAAAGCGATATTCAACAGCATGTGGAGAGACTTGCTCTTGTCGGAATGGCTGGTATAGTCGCAGAAGTATAGGAGGTTAGCCAATGAGCGGGTTTTTACTTGAATTGCATAACGAATCGGTATCGTTCTTCACCCCCGCCGGGGAGGTCAAGGCCGTAAACGGCGTCACGCTTGCGATGGAGGACGGCGAGGTGCTGGGCATTGTCGGCGAATCCGGCTCGGGTAAGTCCGTCACCGCCTATTCAATCATCGGCCTTATCGCGGAGCCGGGCAAGATCGTCGGCGGCGGCGTGAGCTTTAACGGAAGGGAAGTACATAACCTCACCGAGAAAGAGATGCGCAAGCTCCGCGGCAACGAGATATCCATGATATTCCAAGACCCCATGACAAGCCTTAACCCTGTATATACGATAGGCAACCAGATTTGCGAGGTTATACTGCTGCACACGAATAAAACGAAGGCCGAAGCCAAAGCCAGGGCGGTTGAGCTGCTGACCGAGGTAGGGATAAACGAGCCCGAGCGGCGGATGAAACAGTATCCGCATGAGCTTTCCGGCGGTATGCGGCAGCGCGTTATGATCGCGATAGCCCTGGCCTGCGAGCCTAAGCTCCTTATCGCCGACGAGCCGACGACGGCCCTGGACGTGACGATCCAAGCCCAGATACTGGATTTGATGGCAAGCCTTCAAAAGAAGCTGGGAATGTCCATTATCGTAATAACCCACGATCTCGGGATTGTGGCGTCGATGTGCAAGAAGATCGCCGTTATGTACGCCGGCGGCATTGTCGAATACGGTTTCGCGAGGGACATTTTCCATAACCCTATGCATGAGTATACCAGGGGGCTGTTAAACAGCATCCCAAAACTGAACTCAACGTCGCACGAGCGGCTGATACCGATACCCGGCGTCCCGGTGGATGTGCTGAACCTCCCGAAAGGCTGCCCCTTCGCCCCCCGCTGCGAAAGCTGCATGAAGATATGCCTTAGGGAGAAGCCGCCGGTCGCCTATATGTCCGACGTTCATTACGGGGCGTGCTGGCTGACGGTTCGCGGCCAAAGGGAGGCGTAACAGATGAGCGAAGAATCCAATAGCAAATCCAGTAGCAACTTCATCGAAGCTATTGACATAAAGCAATACTTCCCCGCCGGGGGTTTCGGCAGGAACAAGCGCTTTGTCAAAGCCGTCGACGGGATCAGCATCCACATCGGCAAGGGCGAGACTTTAGGGCTTGTGGGCGAGTCCGGCTGCGGCAAGACCACGTTCGGGCGCACGCTCCTTCGGCTTTATGAACCCACAGAAGGACGCGTCTTCTACGACGGCCAGGATATAACAAAGGTCGACATGCTACCGCTGCGAAAGAAGATGCAGATAGTATTCCAAGACCCATACGCAAGCCTTGACCCGCGCATGACCGTCGGCGATATCGTGGGCGAGGCGATAGACATACATAAACTCGCCGAAAACAAAAAGGTTCGCAACGAAATGATAATCGAAGTGCTGGACAAGGTGGGCCTTAACTCCGAGCATTCAAACCGCTACCCACACGAGTTTTCAGGCGGGCAGAGGCAGCGTATAGGCATTGCCAGGGCTCTCGCCGTCGGGCCGGACTTTATTGTCTGCGACGAGCCGGTCTCGGCCCTGGACGTGTCCATCCAGGCGCAGATTATCAACATGCTGGAGGATCTCCAGCGGGATAACGGGCTGACATACCTGTTCATCGCCCATGATTTGTCTGTGGTTAAGCATATTTCGCGCCGTATCGGGGTTATGTACCTGGGCAAGCTCGTTGAGCTGGCGGACAGTATGGAGCTTATATTCCACAACGCGCATCCATATACGAAGTCGCTGGTTTCGGCCATCCCTATACCCGACCCCGACGAGGCTGACCGTTCAAAGCGCATCGTCATTACCGGCGATGTGCCAAGCCCGTTGAACCCGCCCAGCGGCTGCCGTTTCAGAACCCGCTGCCCCAATGTGATGGATAAATGCGCCGAGGTTGAGCCGGAGCTGAGGGAGATCGGGACGGGGCATTATATGGCTTGCCATCTTGTATAACGGAGGTATATGATTTATTGAAAGCCGCGAAGCTCCACGCTTCCGACTTTCTCGCCGTCGCGGCGTATCAAATCGCGGCGCAGGCCGAGCCTTCGGATTTTGATAATATCGTTGCCCGCACAAGGGGTTTCTACGATGGTATGAAGGAACGCCATTTCTTCTATACAGGGCAGGACGACTACATCTTCGCGGCAATGCTGGGGCTGTCGGACTTGGACGTTGCGCCGGGAGCGGAGAACATAGAGCGGATTTATACGCGGTTTAAAGACGAGTTTTGGAGTAGCAACAGCGTCCAGACTTTGGCGCAGGTGCTGGCGCTGGGCAATGCGGACGATTATGTTATAGGCCGCGTTCTTGCCCTGCGCGACGCGCTCCGTGAGCAAAAGATCAAGCTGGACAAGACCTACACTTTGCCCCTTCTGGGGATCCTCGCGCTTATGCCGGTTGAGATCGATACGATAGTACATGACTTAGACGCGGCGCGGGACGTCCTTAGAACCAAAAAAGGCTTTGGCCAGATGTCGGTCTCAACCCAGGAGCTGCTTATATTCGCGGCGTCCATTACGGCGGGCGGTTATGTAGAAAATATAAAAGACGGAGTGCTGACAGCGGCGATTTCGACCAGTATCTCGAATATCATAATAGCGCAGCACGCGGCGATGGTTGCGGCGGTATCTGCTTCCACCGCCGCGGCCGCGGCTGCCTCGTCGTAAGCAATGCCGTAAGCAATAAGGTCTTTCGCATGGTTTTCATGCAGGACATATTTAAGCAGCAGAATAAAGGAGGAAAATGAATGAAGAAGTTGCTGCGTATCTTTGTCACTTCATTGCTCGTTGCGGTTATCGCGTTGAGCGCCGCCTGCCGCTCCGACGAAGGCGAAGCGCCGGAAGGCGATGCCGCTGCCGTGGCGGGCGAGCTTGTCGTAAACGTCGGGCCTAACCCCGACACTATCGACCCCGCCCTTAACTCCGCCGTTGACGGCGCGACGATGATCATCCACTCGTTCGAGGGACTGTACTCCCTTGACCAGAACGGAACCCCTGTTCCCGGCCAGGCAGAGAGCGTCGATATCAGCGAAGACGGCACCGTCTACACGTTCCACCTTCGCGAGGGCCTTAAATGGAGCGACGGCTCGCCCCTGACGGCGAACGACTTCGTCTATTCCTGGAACCGCGCCATAGCCCCCGAAACCGCCGCCGACTACGCTTACATGTTTGAGTCGGTGAAGGGATACGCCGAAGGCGAGATGGCTGTTACGGCCGTAGACGACCTCACCCTTGAGGTAGAGCTTATCGCCCGCACGCCTTACTTCCTTGAGCTGGCCGCCTTCCCGGTGTACTTCCCCGTAAAGCAGGAGATCGTGGAAGCCAACGCCGACGCCTGGGCCACTTCACCGGATACTTATGTAAGCAACGGCCCGTACACGATGACGGAGTGGGTAAGAGGCTCCTATATCAAGTATGTCAAGAACGAAAACTATTGGAACAACGACGCCCTCGGCCCGGACAGCATCCGCTTCGTCTTGATTGAGGACAACAACGCGAGCCTTGCCGGCTACGAGAGCGGCGAGCTCAAGTTCATCGACGCCGTGCCCAACGCCGAGATTCCGCGCCTTAAAGCCCAGGACGATTTCAAGATTGAGGGCCAGATCGGTACATACTACATTTCATACAACGTAGGCGCCGAAGCCGTTGACGATCCCATGTTCCGCAAAGCCCTTACGCTGGCCATTGACCGCGATTATATCACGACGAACATCGGCCAGGCTGGACAGGTCAACGCAGGCGCGTTCGTTTCCACCGGTATCGGCGATGCCGAGCCCGGAGTTGAGTTCCGCGAAGTGGGCGGCGACTATTACGATCCCTCGCCCGAGGCCTATGAAGCCAACCTGGAAGAAGCTAAGGCCATCATCGCCGAGCTCTATCCCGACGGCAACATCCCCACCCTTGAGTACATCTACAACGAAGACACCGGCCATCAGCTTATCGGCGAGGCGCTTCAGCAGATGTGGGCCGAGATCGGCGTGGAAGTCACCCTTCAGGTTCAGGAATGGGCCACGTTCCTTAACACCCGCAAGAACCAGGAGTACCAGATCGCCCGTAACGGCTGGCTCAACGACTATAACGACCCCATCGGTATGCTGGATATGTGGATCACTGGCGGCGGCAACAACGACGCGGGCTGGTCGAACGCCGAATACGACGCCCTTATCACCGCCGTGAAGAACTCCAGCGACCAGACGGAGCGCATGGAGCTTATGCACCAAGCCGAAGACCTCCTCTTTGAAGAATGGGTCCTCTGCCCCATCTATTACTACGTTGACGTGTACATGATAGACGACAGTATAACAAACGGCTTCTACAGCTCGCCGCTGGGCTACAAGTATTTCATGTACGTCGAAATGGAATAGGCGGACATGTTGCAACGGTTGTGAAATTAATGTCGTTATCTTAACAGAACGGGCGGCTAAGAGCCGCCCTACAAGCCGCCCCTACGCAAGGCTTCAGGCGGCGAATAACCGTAGGGGCGATTAATAATCGCCCGCTAAGTTGACGACATTGGTTATGAAATAGCGCATTGCTTCGCAGGGGCGTGCTGAGTTCGCCCGGGATTGGATGTTGACTTGATCCCGGGCGGGCAAGGTTCGCCCGTTTTTATGCGTTTATCAATGAACGCATACGCGCATCGTTCATCGATAAAAAACTGTTGTAAAAAGGACGATTATCCGCTATAATAATTATAATGATATGTGCGGACGGGATTTTACTAAGTTCTTCTACATAAAAGGCGGGTAGGTTTTGAGAAATTCCAAATCTACCCGCCTTTTTAATTTGAAATAATTACACTTTGCCGTAAGAATCTGCAAATTATTACATGCTGAGAAAATAATAATAAAAAGGAGACTGATTGAACATGAAGGCAACCAAACGGCACCTAAAGCTCTTTGCAACGGTTATTGCATGGACGCTGACCCTCGCGCTGGCTCTCTGCGCAATGCCTGTTTCGGCGTTCGACGAATCGAAGCCGCCGGACGGCGGCATAATCGTTACCGGTTTGTTTAAGGAAGCGGCGGACGAGACCCAAAACGGCCCCGAAGACACAGACGACCCCGAAGAGACCCAAGACATAGCCCAGGACGATACCGGTTCCCTCCCCTCTTCCAGCCGGACTTAATCACCGGCTTTGTGCTGATTGAGGACGAGCCGGTAAGGGTGGAGAAAGGGACGCCGGAAAGCGAAATCCCATTCCCCGAGACCGTGACGGCGTATATTCTGGGTAAATTGGGGGAAGCCGAGATAGCGATAACGATGGGCGAATGGCGCATTGTATCCGGCGTGTATGACCCCGAGGCCGAAATGCACTATATGTACCTGGCGGTGAGGGAAAGCCTAAAACTGCCCGAAGGCGCGGTCTTCGCCAACTGTAATACAAGTAAATGGCGGTCTTATAAGAAAAACGGGCGGTATGGGAGCCGCGATTCATATGTACGGAGAGGGTACATTAACTGTCGGCGGCAGCGCCGTGATTTACGGCAGGCCTTTAGCAATAGAACAAGGCAGCGCGGTCTTCGATCCGGGCATAACCGGCTCCGCCGTGTCCGTCCCTGCAGCGCGTTAAAGCCGGAGGGCTTTACGATCGGCTCAAGCGAGAATCTCTCCGTCCTGCTCGCTTCGGCCACGGCGGCATGGCAGATTCAGGGCGGTAAGCTGGGCATCGCGTATAATAACGGCTTCATCGAAGTCACAGGCGCGTTGGCGAAGCCGGATATCAGCTGGCCTGTTATAAACGTGCCCTATCAAGCGAACCAGCCATCGAGCGATATTGATTTGAGTTCATATGGCCCAGCTCACAAATCGCCCGCTGGGCTTACGGCGGTATACGGGCAGACATTGTCGGACATAGCGATTGAGAAAGCCGGTAATGAAGCCGGAACGCCGGGAACGTTCGCGTGGACGAATCCGAGCGCATCCGTCGGCAGTGCCGGGCAGCAGGCGAAAAGCGCCGTATTCACGCCGGAGGATGACATATCCTACAACAGCCTGACAGAAAACGTGACAATTACGGTAAGCAAAGCCGAGCCGAGCGTCACTTGGCCCACGCCGGGCCGCCTTACGGCGGTATACGGTCAAACGCTGAATGACATAGCGTTTACCGGCTTGGATAACCCAGGCGGAACGCCCGATACGTTCGTTTGGACGGCGGGCGGCGATGAAGTGGGCCCTGCCGGTGATCAATCGCATAATCTGACGTTCAAGCCTGAGGACGCGTTGAATATCACGGAAGCAACAAGCGATGTGACCGTCACTGTAAGCAAGACTAATCCCGTTGTCAGCTGGCCCTCCGGCCTTACCGCGACATTCGGGCAGGCATTATCGGATATATCGCTGACTGGGATAAGCAACGGAGGCGGGCAGGCAGGGGCCTTCGCGTGGGCAAACCCGGATGAGCCTGTCGGCAATGCCGGAGAGAATCAGCATGTAATCATATTCAACCCGACGGACAGTTCAAACTATAATACCGATGAGGGGAGCTTCGCCTGGGATAATCCTGAGGATGAGGCAAGCCCTGCGGGGAAGCGGCAGCACAGCGTAACCTATACGCCGAACGACGGCGATAATTATAATACGCTGAGGAAGCCGGACAGCACAACCGCTGAGGTGGAATTCAAGCTGGGAGTCGATGAGGAGTAGCAAAGCGGCGCGGAATTCACGTGGCTTGAACCCGGCACCGATTACAGCTTCTATATGCGCCTTGCCGAAACCGATTCGCACGCGGCCTCCGCAGACAGCCCCGCGCTTAATGTATCCACGGTTAAGGTGGCGCTGACGGGAACGCCCGTTATTGACAACCCCGGCCCCGAATTCGGCGACATGCTGACGGCCTCAGCGCGGCACCGACAACATATGTCGGCGAGCTGGCCTATCAGTGGTGCAACAGCGGCGGCGATACGGTTCTTGGCACGGAGGCCGCCTATACCGTACTGGAGGGCGACATCGGCAAGACGACAACCGTTACCGTGACGGCGGCAAATCTAACCGGCAGCCAAGTATCGGCACCTACAAACACCGTGCAAAAGACCGCCCGGAACGCCCCGGAAGCGCCGACCGCCGCAAGCGTTACGGATACCTCGGTCACGCTGAACGTGATCCCCGGCGCGGAGTACCGCTTCAATAACGGCGCGTCCAGCGAAACCATTGAAGCCCTTATAAATAACGCACTTCAAGCGGTAGCTAAAGAAGAAGAAAAAGAGGAAAAGCCTGGAACCGAAGCGGAAACCCCCGTGCCGGTAGTCACGATAGACTTATCCGGCGTCAAAGGGGCCAAGACTGCGGAAATTAACGCGGGAGCGGCTCAGGAGTTCACAGGCGCCGCGGTGGCCGTTACGATAAAGCTCCCGGGCGTGGATATCACGCTGGAACCCGCATCGCTGGATATACTGGCAAAAGCCACCGATGAAGGCGAGACGCCTGTCACAATAGAGGCCGCGGCGATTCCGGTGAAGGAACTCAAGGGCATACAGGCGGCGCAGGTCAAAGGCTATGAAACGGTGGTAAACGTGGATATTTTCGTGGGCGGCACTAAGGTAGACGTGCCTGTCATCGTCAGCCTGCCCTACAAGCTGAAACCGGGCGAGAACCCTGTCGCGGTATGCGTATGGCATTTGGACGACACCGGTAATATGAACAAGCTGAACGGCTCATACAACGCGGATACCGGTTTTATCACGTTTACAACCCCGCATCAGAGCTTTTATGTGGTGGGTTATGACCCCGTGATGTTATGGGTCAACATATTTTCAGACGTAGCGGAAGGCTCCTGGTATTACGAATCCGTAGCCTACGCCAATCATTACGGGCTGATGGGCGGTTACGGAGACGGCTCGTTCGCTCCGCAGGATAAAATGACGCGCGCGATGTTTACGGCAGTACTGTGGAATATGGAGAATGATGCCGAATCCAAGACGCATACTGTGGCGTTCAAGGATGTAAATGCGGACGACTGGTATTTCGGCGCGGTTTCATGGGCGGCTGTGAATGGGTTATATAACGGCGTTGAGATAATAACCACGGATGAGTTTGGCCCTTCAAAGCTGATAACCCGCCAGGAAATGGCGGTAATCCTTATGAATTACGCGCTTTACAAGGGTTATGAAGTATCCGCGATCCGCGCGATGTCAAACTTCGCCGACAGTCATCAAATTTCCGCATGGGCCGGGGACGCGGTGGTCAAGCTGTCTGAAGCGGGCGTGTTCATTGGCAGCGGCGGCAAGTTTAAGCCGTACAAAATCTCGACCCGCGCAGAGGTCGCGCAGTCGATCAAAAACTTCATGCGGTTTGTACTGGGGCCGAGAACCGAGAGCGCAGAACCGAGATAGTTACTGAAAAACTCCTCTGTGTCTCCGTGCCTCTGTGTGTAAAAATCTTTTTCGGTGAATCAATATCTTTCATGTTTTCAACCGGCAGAAATGCCGGTTTTTACTAGGACCGAGAACCGAGAGCGCAGAGCCGAGACAGTTACTAAAAAACTCCTCTGTGTCTCCGTACCTCTGTGTGTAAGAATCTTTTTCGGTGAACCAATATCTTTCATGTTTTCAACCGGCAGAAATGCCGGTTTTTACTAGTGTTC
>JAISVU010000361.1 GCA_031271375.1 Clostridiales bacterium
TTATCGAGCCCATGCTCAAGGTGCAGTGGTTCGTAAGGATGGACGAGCTGGCGAAGCCCGCGATAGAAGCCTACAAGAGCGGGGAGCTGCGGATTGTGCCGGAGCGTTTCGGCAAGATATATCTGCACTGGCTGGAGAATATCCGGGACTGGTGCGTTTCCAGGCAGCTCTGGTGGGGGCATAGGATTCCGGCTTATTACTGCGATTGCGGCGAGGTGACTGTCTCCAAAACCGCCCCGGATAAATGCCCCAGGTGCGGCGGGACGATGACCCAAGACGAGGACGTGCTGGACACCTGGTTTTCATCGGCGCTGTGGCCCTTTTCAACGTTGGGATGGCCGGACAAAACCCCTGATTTTTCGTATTTCTATCCGACGAACCTGTTGTGCTGCGGCTGGGAGATCCTGTTCTTCTGGGGCGTGCGGATGGTGTTCGCCGGGATAGAGATGACCGGCAAGCTGCCTTTTAAAGACCTATGGTTCCACGGGATGGTGCGGGACGAGAACGGCGTCAAGATGAGCAAGTCCCTGGGCAACGGCGTCGACCCGCTGGAGGTCATCGAAAAGTACGGGGCCGACGCGCTGAGGCTGTCGCTGGTTATGGGCAACACGCCGGGCGAGGATTTCCGTTTCAGGGAAGAGAAGATAACGAACTGCCGCAACTTCTGCAACAAAATCTGGAACGCGGCGCGGTTTTTGCTAATGAACGGCGTTCCGGGCGACGGCGGGTCAGACGGCGATTATGAATTCTCCGACGTGGACAAATGGATTATATCCTCCGCGAACCGCCTTGCCCGCGAAGTTACCGAGCATTTGGACGCCTATGATGTAGGGCTTGCCGCCGCAAAAATATATGACTTCATCTGGGACGAGTTCTGTGACTGGGCAATAGAGATGTCGAAGCCCGTCCTGGCGGAGTCGCCCGCCGCGCGTTACGCCCTGCGCAAAGCCTTCCTTGCGGCTATGCGGCTGCTGCATCCGTTCATGCCCTTTATATCCGAAGAAATATTCCTGGCCCTGCAACAGGCCGAGCCTACGATAATGTTCTCAAAATGGCCCGAATGGAACGCGGACGACGATTATCCCGAGGAAGAGCGTGCCATCAACGCGCTGAAGGAAGCGGTCGGCGCGGTGCGCTCGATACGCGCCGACATGAACGTGCCGCCGTCCCGCAAGGCCAAGCTGATTATCGCCGCGGCGTCGCCGGAGCTGCTGGAGATATACAGGCGCGGCGAGGGTTATATCACGGCGCTGGCCGCCGCGTCAGGCATTGAGTTTGCCGAGCCGGGAGGCCCTGCACCGGAGAACGCCGTTTCCGCCGTCATTCCCGGCGTGACGATCTATATACCGTTGGAGGATTTGGTAGACGCCGAAAAGGAACGGGTAAGGCTTTTAAAGGAAAAGGAGCGGCTGACGGCTGAGGTGGCGCGGTCGGCGGCAAAGCTGGGGAACAAGGGCTTTACCGATAAGGCCCCCAAAGCGGTGGTTGAAGAGGAAATGAAGAAAACGGAGGAGTACAAAGAAATGCTGCTGAAAGTGGAGGAGGCGCTGCGCGCTTTAAGCGCGCAATAGGCGCGAAAAGGCGCGCTTAAAGCGCGCCTAAGATTTGCAATGAATAACGAAAGAGGATGAAATCTACGCAATATAATGAGGCGTTAGCTATCATAACCGGCGGCTACAGGCGCGGCGGCAAGGGCGGTTTCGGCCGGTGCTCGCGCATCCTGGCGCGGTTGGGGAACCCGCACAAGAAACTGAAGGTAATCCATGTAGCCGGAACCAACGGA
The DNA here is from genome assembly GCA_031271375.1 of Clostridiales bacterium. GTDB lineage: Bacteria > Bacillota > Clostridia > Lachnospirales > WRAX01 > JAISVU01. The sequence goes on from JAISVU010000361.1 coordinate 1,784, forward strand.
AAGGGCTCCGCCTGCGCTTTTCTCCGCGGCATATTGACAGAGTCGGGATATAGCGTCGGGATGTTTACTTCCCCGCATCTTTGCCGATATAACGAAAGATACAACATAAACGGGGCGGATATTACGGATACGGAACTCGCCGGGCTTGTTGAAAGGGTTTCGCGGTATGCCGGTGAAACCCCAGGCATTTCGTATTTTGAGCTGCTTACGATAATGGCGTTCGTATATTTTTATGAAAAGAAAGCGGACATAGCCATTATGGAAGCCGGTATCGGGGGCAGGACGGACGCGACCAATATCGTCCCGGCGCCGGTTCTTTCGGTAATTACGTCGCTTGGGATGGATCATACTGTGTCGCTTGGGGAAACGCTTTCAGCAATAACGCGCGAAAAAGCGGGGATAATCAAAAAAAACTGCCCGGCGGTATTGTATTATCAGCCCGGGGAAGTGTATAATGTAGTCGAGGCCGTATGCCGGGAACGGAACGCCGTGTTATACTGCCCCGACGACGGCTTTGACATAAGCGTTCGCGAGAACGGCATTGACGGGATTGAGTTCGAGGCCCCGTTCCGGCTTAACGGGCGAGCGGTGGGTTTCGGCCCGTTAAAGACCAGGCTTTCCGGCGCATATCAGATAACCAACGCGGCGAATATTCAAACCGCTGTTTACGCGCTGAGGGACGCGGGTTATAATATCACTGACGCCGCTGTGAAAAGGGGTCTTGAGAATGCCGCGTGGCCCGGCAGAATGGAGATTGCTGGGCGTTCGCCGCTGATAATCCTTGACGGGGCGCACAACCCGGACGGAGCGCGGCTGGCGGTCGCGTCTGTAAAAGCATATTTTAACAATAAACATATTATATTGGTTGCGGGTATATTAAAAGAGAAAGACTATCAACAGATTATAAACATACTGGCCGAGGCGGCGGACAGCGTAATCCTTACACAGCCCGCCTACAGCCCTAAGGCCGTTCCCGCGGAGGACTTGTATGCGGCTCTTGCGGAAACGCATAGGCCCAAATGCGCCGGCATAATCGCGGATCACCGCGGGGCAATGGACGCGGCGCTGCGCCTGGCGGGGCGGGACGGCGTGATATTTGTTTCCGGTTCGCTGTACTTAGTGGGCGACGTTAGACGTTATCTTGGCAAAGATTAAACTGTTATAATGAGGGATCAAGATGATAGACTTTAAGAAAGAGGTACTTAAATTTCAACCGGCGAAAACAGTTGAAGACGTCCAGGACGGCTTGGTTCTTAATGAGATCAAGGATCTCAACGAGCTGCTCCAGCAGCTTGTGTCCGGCAAGACCGAGCCCTCTCCCGCGCCGCGCAGGGCCGAGCATAGGGAACGTTATCGGGAGTAATTTGGAAAAAATCTAAAAAAGGTGGTTAATATTGGATATTTTTGCCGATATAAATAATGCGGATATGGTCGATGAGGTTTTTATGCCGGAAGACGGGTTGAAAAGGCGCGCAGAGAGGATATCCGCCGCGCTTTATAATAAAGGCCTTAAACTGGCGCAGGCAAGCGCGATAGCTAATGCGACGGACGCGCTGGTACGTTCGCTGGAAATCGACAAAAAAAACATACAGGCGAGGAATCTCCTGGGCCTTTGCTATCACGCCGCCGGGCGGCTGGGGGAGGCGCTGTTCCATTGGGTAATCTCCCAGGCCTATCAAGAGGATGATAACCCGGCCTCAGACTACATTGAAGACGTGCGGTCGAATCAGCGGGTTTTAGACAAGGTGAACCACTCGATAAACCTTTATAACGCGGCGCTGGACTTTTTCCGGGGCGGCAACGGCGATATGTCCATCATCCGGCTAAAGAAATGCGTCGAGTTGAACCCCGCGTTCGTGGACGGGCTTAACCTCCTTTCCCTGGGGTACCTTACCGTCAACAAACCGCAGAACGCCGAAATGTACATCAAAAAGGCATTGCAGATAGACCCGTTTAATCCGATTGCCCTGTCGTATTACGCTGAGATAACGGGAGCAAACCAACCGGCCGCCCGTAAACGGGGGACAGGCAGGCCCCAGCTGATGGACGTGCGCGGCTACGCGAAGCCGTCCAACGCCCGCAATATCGTAGATGACCTGCATTTGTCGGAGATTATTTGCTTCCTGATCGGCTGCGCCGCCGTCGTCGCGGTGTTTTTATTCCTGGTGCTGCCCGATAGGGATCAGCGGCTTGTGGAGGAAAACAACCGGCTTAAAGAGGATATTATTACGGTTCAGGAAGCGAGCAGGCTGGCGCTGGAGGAGAAAGACAACCAATACTTAGGCCATGACGCAACGGTAGCCGGCCTGCAAACCGAGGTCGACGGGCTGCGGGCCGAAATTGATCTTCGGAACCGCGTTGATGCGATAGCCGAGGGCTGGGCTTTTTACGACAGCGGGGAGTATGCGCTGGCGTATTCACAGGCTTTTGATAACCCGCCCGAAGGCTTCACCCCCGAACAGGCCGAAGCCCACGCGCGGCTCCTGCACGATTCCTCCACGCAGCTTGAAGCCCAGTGGTATAACGAGGGCAAAGGCTATTATGACGGCGGCCAATACGCGGAGGCTAACTGGCGGTTCATAAACGCGCTGAAGTTCACGCAGACGGACAGCCCCAACGCCCACCTGATATATTATTACATGGGCCGCATAGCGGAGCAGGCGGGGAATATAGAATCGGCTATCAATTATTATAACACCGTCGTGACAAGTTATCCGGATTCAAACCAGTTCAGGGACGCGAACACCAGGCTTGGAAGGCTCAGCCCGTAGGGACGGACTCATCCCGGGCTTGACCCGGGACGCCCGCTAGAACCTGGAACCTAGAACCTGGAACCTGGATGGTTACTTGTAAAAAGGGCGGCGGCCAGTTTTCGTAGGGGCGGCGTTCTGCCACCCGGAAGGGGATAGTATGAGCGAGCAAACCAACGCAAATCCCAATAATATGATGGAAAGCACAAAACTGGCGGCGTTTTTCCTGTGGGAATACTCGGGCCATCAAAACACGCTGGCCCTGTGGTATTGCACCGAGGATATCGCCAGCTTCCTTGACCGCAGCGGGGCTCACTGCGAGGATAAAATGCTGGAAATTCTGCGGCTTAACTGCAATGACCGGGAATACAGGGCCTTCATGCGTCATCTTGCTTACCGCATTCATGTATACACCGGCGTTGCCGACGACGGGTTTAACTGGTACGCGGCGGAGCGCCTGCTGCGCAACGGGGAATGGCGGCAGGCGATATGCAGGCTTGCCTGCGGCCTGCGTTCACTGCGCGAGGGAGCGGATCCGAATTACAAGATACTTTCCCCGCTGGTAAAAAACTATTATAATTAGTATAACAGACTTTATAAAAAGCCGTCCGTATCTTGTTTCAAATAAATAAATCACATGGAGGCGCTTTTTTATGAAAAAGTCACTGTTTGGGCTGGACGAAAACATCGTGTCAACGATCGCTTACGCGGGAATATGGATCACCGGCATCATTGTGTTTCTCCTTGAGCGGGAGAACAAAACCGTCCGGTTCCACGCACTGCAGTCAACGATCCTCTTTGGCGGCCTTAGTATTTTAGGGGCGGTATGCAACTTCGTCCTGGGCTGGATTCCTCTTATCGGCGGGCTTGTCGGGTTAATCCTCTGGGCGGTGCCGCTCTTCGCCTGGCTGTTCCTTATGCTTGCGGCATTCAGGGGCCAGATGTTCAAGGTTCCCGTCCTGGGCGACGCGGTCTGGGCGCAGGTAAATAAGTAAACCGAACCGTATTTATATTTAAACACGAAAGAAAAAGCCCGCCGGAGAGTATTTGTACTCCGGCGGGTTTAATATGTATTCCGAAATTACAGGCATTACCCGCAATCAGGAGGCATTACGCTTCCCCTGCGGCCACTCCGCCAGCGCCGCGCGGTAAACGGCTATTTGCTCTTGTTTACCAGCGTCCCGATGGAGGAGTTTGGGATGATGTGCAGATCGCCCGCTTCGTTTCTTACGCGCGTGGTACGGAAGCCCACATGCTCGACGGCGCCGGAGATGCCGTTGAGCTCTACTTTATCGCCCGCGCCTAATTGATCCTCTGCCAGTATGAACAGCCCGGTCATCAGATCCTTCACCAGCGTCTGCGCGCCGAAGCCGATAGCAAGCCCCGCGATGCCCGCCGCCGCCAGAATGCTGGTAACAGAGATGCCGAACTGCGACAGCACCTGACAGATGACAATGAAATATATCACATACTTCAATGACGTGCATATCAAGGTTTCAAGCGTCTTTGCCCTGCGCTGGGGCATGTTCTTCGATATCGCGGCGCTGTTCAAGACCTTTTTAACGAATCCGGACAGAAGCCGCCGGATTATCAGCCAAAAAATGATAACCAGCAGGGCGAGCAACAGTTTGACGCCCAGGTCGGAGAGAAAATCGGCGATGCTGTCGTAGTTTAAGCGGTCTAAGTAGCTTTGGATGAATTGCGGCATGATATAACGCCTCCTTTATTCGCGCATTATATCGTCTTAGGAGTATAAACTCGGTGATGTTGCTCACTCAAATGGGGCCGGGAAAAATAAGAACCGAGGGCTTTTCAGATAACGATTGCCGATTTTAGCAGTTATTATCTGGGTTCCTGTTTCTTCTTTTTCTTGTCTCTATAACAGCCTAGTAAGTATTTCGGCGCTGCGGGCGACGAAGCGGTTGATGTCTTCGGCGCTTAACTGCCTATGGCTCATAACGGCGAGGTCGTAGAGCTGATTGCACACAATATCTATATCGGCTTTCTTCGCCTCGTCCTCGCGGGCAGCGTACAGGGCCCTTATTAGGCTGTTTCTGCTGTTGAGCACCAGCTGTTCCTTGCTCTCGAAGGCGTCGAAAATACTGGCGTTCATGCTGCCGAACATTTTGGACATCTCCTGCATCCTGCGGCTTTCCTCGGGCAGCGTGACAATCGCGGGGACATCGCTATTTTTCAGCGGTTCGGCCTTTACTTCAAGTTTATCCTTATGCAGCGCGGTTTTAAACATCCCCGTCAGGATTCCGGCGTCGAAGGCCCACTCGTCGGGGGCGTCTTCTTTAAGGATGGAGCTGAGATCAGAATCGATGCGGATGAACCGGATCAGGTTTTCCTGCTCGTTGCTTTCTAAATATGACATGAAGGGGTTGTCGATGCGCGCCCCCATCAGCACCGCGTCAACATTCTGCTCATCCGTGAGCATCAGGTACTGGGCCTGCTGCTTCTCGTTCGTCACATAAACGACGCTGTCCTTTGTCTTTTCCCCGTTGCGATCCTTATACTCCTGCAGCGTAAGATACTCGCCCTTCGTGGTTTTAAAGACTATCGCGGACTTCACCTTGTCGTAGAAATCGCTTTCCTTCA